>CAVEND010000001.1:0-23061 GCA_963616865.1 Faecalibacterium prausnitzii
GGCGACAAGGGCGATGCGGGGGCGCAGGGAGCGACCGGCCCCAAGGGCGACAAGGGCGACGCGGGGGCGCAGGGCGAGAAAGGCGAGAAAGGCGACAAGGGCGACCAAGGCGAGAAAGGCTATCGCGGCGACAAGGGCGAGAAAGGCGAACAGGGCGAGAGGGGCAATCCCGGCGAGCAGGGGCAGCGTGGCTGGAGCGCCTACGAGATCGCCTGTCTCCACGGCTACACCGGCACGGAGGCGCAGTGGGTCGCGGAGGAGACGGGACTCCACTACGCCCTCGACAAGATCCACGACGCCTTGACCGGTGCGGGCGAAGCCCTTGACGTCATTGTCGAATCCTTGAACGCCCTGCGGGAGGTCTGAACGATGGACAGCGCACTCACGAACAAACAGCTTGCCGACGCGATCTCGGAAATCCTCGCGGGGAACGCGGGACAGGTCGCCGCGATCATCTACAACGAACTACTGGAGGTCTAAGACATGTCAACCACGATGGAAACGGGACTCGCGGACATCCGCGCCAAGATCAACCTCATGAAGAGCCAGGTGGCGGACAGCTACGCCGCGCTCGCCGACTTGAACGTCCTGCCGACCGGGACGGCCAAGCTGGAGAACCTCCCCCAGACAATCGAGAGGCTCGCGGCGGGAACGACGGTCGCGTGCATCCTCAACCCGACGGGGTCGGACTACCAGCTGCCGTCGTCGAAGGCGGAGCGGGACGCGCTCCTCGCGGGGGCGAAGGTGGTGGTGCGCGACGAGGACAACGCGGTCATCGCCGAGGCGTCGGTGCCGGGGCTTGTCAATTCGACCTTCTACGCGCAGGTGCCGAACGTCGCGGCGAAGACGAACGTCACCGTCGCGGTCGTCTTCGGCAACGACACCTGCACGTGCGCCGCGATCCGCACCTACCTCCAGCCCGACCGCGTCACGAGCTGCTCGTTCGCGTCGAAACTGTCGGTCGGCAGGGACGAGGAGATCGGCCGCTTCCAGCTGTTCGACGACGCGACTGGCACGAGCTACCTGATCCGCCGCGTCACGCAGTCGGACGGGACGGTCGCGCTGCACTACGGCGGCTTCTACCTCGACAACACCGGCACGGCCGTCTGGCAGAACCACTCCGGCGTCTACACGACCGTCAAGAGCTGCGCCGACGCGGCCTCCGAGGTCGTCACCGCGACGGTGAACGCCTGTTCGGACGCGGGCGCGAGGAACATCGAGGACATCCTCGACGTCCTCAAGAACATGAGGCCGGTCACGGCGACCTCGACGGACGCCGCTGGCGCCACGGTCGAGAACAAGCTCATGATGTATCCGAAGTTCTACTGCAAGACCGAGACGAGGCAGCTGCCGATCATCACCTACAACGAGGACGGCACGGTGGCCAAGTCCGAGGCGAAGGACGTCGTCATCAAGTGGGTGGCCAACACGAGGGTTGACAACTCCTACCACGCCCACGCCGCGTTCGTCCGCTCCGTCCGCGCCGGGTCGGACTACGAGGAGGTTGAGCTCGACCATTTCTTCTACTCCCGCTACCCGATGAACTGGACGAGCGCCGCGCCCACGGCCGGGACGTCGTGCGTGGTCGCGCAGTGCACGAACGACGACACCTGCCCGACCGCCTCGCTCTCGCGCGAGACCGCGAACACCTACGCGAGGAACCTGAACAAACTCGCGTGCGTCGTCACCGACGACGCGACGGGCGAGACTCTCGCGAGCTTCGCGGCGAACGCCGACGCGCGGAACTGGGCGGCGGCCTCGTCGCACGACATCGCCTTCTTCCAGTGGATCTGCGTGCTCATGTATGGCGTCGAGATCCAGACGGTGATCATGGGCAACTGCACGACGGCGGGCGAGAACCCGCAGACGAGGAACGGCCAGACGGACTGGCTTTTTGACAAGGGCGTCCGGTTTGGCTCGGCGGACAACGCCTCGAACACGCAGCCCTGCCTCGTCGCCGGCATCGAGGACGGCATCCACTCGTCGCAGGGGACGTTCATGAACGACCTCACGTATTTCGCCGAGCGGACGATTGACGCGGACGGCACGGAGCACAAACGCGCCTACATGGCCTACGCCCGCGACCGCCTCGACTGGACGCCGTCCGTCGGCACGCCCGCCACGCTCAAGGCGAACGGCTACCGCGAGCTCTCCTTCGACCTAAACGCCAACACCGACGACAACGCGACGATCTCGAACCCGCGCCGCCGCCTCGGCTACGACGAGGGCGTTTGCGCGCGCGACCTCATGGTCATGTGCGGCTCGCAGTCAGAGCCGAACTTCCAGATCGCGGCCATCGACAATTCCTGGTTTGGCCAAACACCGGCGGTCGGCACCGCCGGAGCGTCGGCCTACCTTGTCGCCCTCGGCAACAACCGTGGCAACGGCCGTTCGCTTGGCTTGTTCACGATCAACGCGAACAACGGGCTGGGCAACGCGAACGCGAACAACTGGCGGCCTCGCCTCTCCTTCCGCACTTGTGAAGCACTCACGTGCAGAAAAGTTCTTCACCTGAACCGTAGCTGCCTCAGGGGGATCCTCCCCTGTCGCGGCGACACCACACAGAGCATCCAGGATCCGGATGGTGGCGCATGCGCCCGGATTGCGGTGAAAGACCTGCATACCACGTGCGTTAGTAGGTCGGCGCGGCATTTCCGCCGCGCCCTCTCGGGGACGCATAGCGGGAAAGGAGACCTCGAAGATGCCGCATAGGGTCGGACACCTTTGGGAGGCGATGGGGACGTTCGAGAACGTCGAACGCGCCTGGGGCGTCTACAACCGAAACCGCCCGGCGAAACGGCGCCGCGCGTTCGACGAGGCGCGTTGCCGCCGCATCCACGCCGAGTTGTGCCGCGTCGCCAACGGCGAGGCGAGCGACTTGTTCTCGAACGTGCGGACGCGGACGATCCTCGAACGCGGCAAGGAGCGGAAGCTCGAAATCCCGACGTTCGACGGCTTCATCGCGCAACAGGCCGTCTTCAACATCCTCGCGCCGCTCTTCGACTCCCGTCTGCACGGCCGCACCTACTCGTCCCGGCCGGGGTGGGGGATGCACAAATGCGCCAGGGCGCAGATGCGCCTCGTCAACACGAAGCCGGCGCTCGCGAGATACTTCCTCTATTTCGACATCCGCAAGTTCTACCAGCACATCCGCCACGGCGACGTCTACAAGGCCGTCGGGCGGATCGTGAAGGACGAGCGCGTCATGCGCGTCGTCCAGGCGATCCTCGACGCGACGCCCGCCGGGCTGCCAATCGGATTCACGGGGTCGCACCACTTCGCGAACCTCCTCGTCGCCCCGCTCTACCACCTGCTCCGGAACGTCGAGAAGGTGACGGACTGCTACGTCTACATGGACAACTTCATCGTCTACGGACGGACGAAGCGATCCCTCCACACCGCCCAGGGCGAGGCGGCGGCGTCCCTCGCGGAACTCGGCATGGAGATGAAGCCGGACTGGCAGATCGCGCCCCTCGCGGCGCGGCCGGTGGCGACGTGCGGCGTGAGGCTCCGGCGCGGCGGGGCGCCGAAACTCTACAAGAAACTCAACCACCGGAACTTCAGGAACATCGACAAGTTCATCGCCGACCCGACGCCGCGCCTGGCGCGGGGGCTCATGAGCCGCTACGGATGGCTCGTGGAAGTCGACCGGGAACACATTTTGAGCGACGCCGTGCCGCTCGACTACGTGAAAGGAAAAGCAAAATGACACCAACCACAAGGCATTTCAACACGCGGCCAGCCGAATTCGACACGTCGATAGACGGCGACAACACGCTCCTCGCGGCCGAATGGCGCAAGACCATTTCCGAGAACGAGGACGGCACCTTCGACGCGGTCTGCTGGTATGCGCCGCAGTTCATCGCCGCGTCGCGTCCAAGCGTCGCCAACGCGCTCTTCGGCGTCTACATGAAGTGCGACGACGGCGACAAGGGCGACGCGATGGCGTTCTACGCCCGCGCCCAGGCCTACGCCGAGGCGCTGTTCCCGACGGACGCTTGACGGGAGGCGGGGTCATGTGCATGAAGTTTGACGAAAAGGAAACCTGCAAGCTGAACGCGACGGTGGCGGACCTCGGACGGCGGGTGGACACCATCGAGACGCGGCTTGACGCGGTGGAGTTGACGACGCGCAACGGATTCGCCTCCGTCAACGCGAAGATCGAGACGCTGTCGCGGCAGATCGCGAACATGGACAAGCGGATCGTCGAGGAGAAGCAGAAGTGGGGGGACACCCTGCGCGGCATCGTCAAGTGGACGGCGCGGGCGATCCTCGCCGTCGTCACCTACGCGGCGGGCGTCAACCTGACGAAAGGCCTCATCGGATAAGACAAAGAAAAAAAAGGAGAACGACATGAACACAAACGACTGCCTCAAGGAAATCCACGCCGCGCTCGTCGCGAAGGTGAAAGCCCGCGCCGCCGTCGAGGGGAACAACAAGCTCGCGCTGGCGATCAGCGGCGATGTCGCCGCGTATGGCGCCGCCCTCGCGGCCGCGTTCGGCAACGACGGCACGCTCGACGACGCGGAGGAGCGGGACCTCAACGCGAGGTTCGCCGCGATCATCGACGCCTACCTCCCCAAAAAGGACGGGACGCTCGTTGACAAGGCGTGGAACGGGTTTTCCATCTGCTTCGTCACCATCTTCAAGGGCGTGAAGTCCTACCTCAACCAGTGGTTCGGCCTGGGGTTGAAGATCTCGGCGGTCGCCCTCGCCGCGCTTCTCGTCGGGTGCCGATCCGAGAACACCGGCGTGAGCGCCGCCGTCGGCGACATCACGACGCTCCCGGAGATCAGCGACGCGAGCGACAACGTCTCGGTCAAGGTGCTCTACATGATGACCGGCGCGAGGGTGTGGACGGCGAAGGACTCGAACGTCAAGGTCGAATACCGCAACGTCTACACGAACGACTACATCGGCGTCTTCCACACGCGCGGCCAGCAAGACCTCGCCGTGACGGTCGAGCCGGTCGCCGTTGAATCCGACGCGGCCGAACCCGACGCGGCCGTGCGGTAGGGACAAGAAAGGCGAAGCGCCATGTCCTGGTCACAGACAGAGCTTGACACGTGCCAAGAGGCGTTCTACCTCCTGCGGCAGGACGTGGACGTCCCGACGGTGGAGACGGCCGACACCGACGCGACGGTGGAGTGGAGGAAGTGCGTCAAGGCGTTCCGGCACGCGAAGGCCGAGGTGCTCGCCGCGCACGACTGGGTTTTCGCCCGGACGGAATCGTGGCGGGCGGACCTCGCGCGTTGGCCGGAGGACGTCCGCAACGCGCTCGTCTACTGTTTGGCGCGGGAGCTCGCGATCCCGATTGCCGGGCGCGTCGCGGACATGCAGAACCTCGACGCGCTCTACCGCGACAAGCTGCGCAAGGCCGTCGTCCGCGACCTGGAGGACGAGACGGCGGACGACGCGACGGCGCGGGAAGTCCTCGCGTCGATCCGCGCCTACTACGGCGAGGACAGCCGCCTTCCGATGTCGATCTCGAAACTCGCCGAGAGGGTCGCGGCGGTCGAGGACTCCGCGCTGGAGGAGATCCTCGCGGCCCACGCCTGGGAGAGCGACGTCACGGGCGGCTACGGCGTCATCTACAACCTGCTCAAGGAGGTCTGAGGAAATGGCAGTCGATCTCGCAACGCTCTCCGGCGGCGTCAAGGCGGCGTATCTCGAACTCGTCACGTCGAAGGTGGCCGCCGCGCTCGGCCTCCAGGCGGAGGCCGTCAAGTATTTCGAGGAATCCTACGAGCGCAAACTCCAGCGGGCGCGGAAGTGCGACCTCGACGCGGTGCTCACGTCGAACGACGACCCGATCCTCGCGCAGCTCGTCGCGAACTTCAAGAGTGACGACCCCGGCCTCGCGACCGCGTTCGAGGTCTACACGCGGCGTTCGGAGGCGGTCAGGGCGGACTCCGAGGCGACGGTGCGCGAGCTCCTCGGCCTCGACGGCGCGGCAACGCTCGCGGGGCTGGCGAAGGACGCGGCGACGACCCTCTCGGTCGCGAAACTCGCGCCGTCCTGCGGGCTTGACGCGAACGTCGTGAGCCTGAAGGAGCAGGAGTTCAACGCCCTCGTCGCCGAGTGGCGCAAGGTCAACCTCAACAAGACGCTCGCGTCGAACGACGACCCGATCCTCGCGGAGCTCCTGGCGAACTTCAAGAGCGACGACACGGGGCTCGTCAACGCCTACGCGGTCTACACGCAGCGCGTCAACGCCGTCAAGGTGTCCGCCTACGGGGAGATCGAGAGGGCGCACAACTGGCAGTGGATCGACGCGGGCTGGACGGACGAGACGACGCTGGAGACGAAGCTCGCGGCGATGGACGGGCTTTCCCGCTCGGCCTACATCGCGCTCGTCGTCCGGCGGCTCGCCGTCTCGTGCGGGATCACGCCGGAGATGGCGCAAGTCTACGAGCAGCAATACCAGACGCGCCTCCGCGCCGCCCGCGTGGCCGACTTGGAGACGACACCCGTCACGGACGCGATCCAGAGGGAAGTCCTCGCGCTCGTCCGGAACACGTTCTCCGGCGACAACGCGCTGCCGCGAGACATGAAGACATTGACGGACAAGATCGACGGCCTGAAGGACATGGCGCGGAAGGAAGTCCTCGCGGCGCACGACTGGAGCTTCGCCGAGGCCGATTACGCCTGCGACGCGGCCGAGACGGAGCATCCGGACAGGATCTTCCCGTATCACGTGACGCTCCCGAAGAACTGCCTCCTCGTCTCGGCGTGCTACGGCGCGGACGGCAAGGTCGCGCAGTGGAAGCTGCGCGGGCGCGAGATCCACGCGCAGAGGCGGCTTGAGCGCGTCGTCTACGTCAAGGACGTGACGGACTTCGCCGCGTGGCACCCGAAAGCCTACCGCGCGTTCATCCTGCGGCTCGTCGCGGACGTCGCGAAGTGCGTCGCGTCCGACCCGAAAGACCGCTCTTTCCAGGAGCAGCTCTACCGCGACGCGCTGGAGGAGGCCAAGGTGTGCGACACGCGCTCCTCGAACGCGCCCGACGAGGCGTGGGGCGACAACGAGATCGCCGACACGATGCTCAACGGCTACACGCGGCGGGAATACGACGACCCGCTCGCGCGGGATTAGGCGGGGGGAGGCTTTGGCGATGCTTTGGAAACTCTCACAGCGGACGTTCAACGGCGGGCAGCTCGACAAGCGGCTCATGGGGCGCACCGACTTGGCGAAGTATTACGAGGGCGCGAGCGTCCTCAAGAACTTCATCGTGAAGCGCCAGGGGTGCGTCGTCAAGCGGCGCGGCACGGTCGAGGTCGCTTCCGTCACGGGCGCGACGGGGTGCGCCTCCGTCACGGACTACCGGCTCTTCCCGTTCGCGTTCGAGAACGACTTCGGCTACGTCCTCTTGTTCGTGAGCGACGCGGCGAAGGGGCGGCAGTGCTTCGTCTTCTCGAAGGAGGGGGCGATCCTCGCGACGCTCCAAATCCCCTACGCCGGGACGGACTTCGCGCAAATCTCCTTCGACCAGTCGGGCGACATGCTCTACCTCGCGCACCAAGCCTACCCGTTCGCGCGGATCACGCGCCACGCCGAGACCGACTGGCGGTATGAGGTCGTCGACTTCGAGCTGTGCGGGCACGAATCGCTGCCGGAGACGCCCGTCATCACGAACGCGGAGCTCCTGCCCGCCGGGAAGTGGGAGGGGACGGGGCCCGCGAAGACGATCTACTACATCGTGACGGCGGTCAGGGACGGCGTGGAGTCGCGTCCGAGCGACCCCTACGCGGTCTCCTACAACACGCCCTGGCCGGAGAACTGCTCGATCAGGCTCACAATCGGCGAGCAGACGCCCGCGCCGGACTACTACAACGTCTACAAGAAGGACAACGCCTACACGGGGCTCATCGGCACGACCTCCTCCGGGCTGTCCGTGACGGGCCAGGCGGAGGTCACGACGCTGCCGACGGGATCGGGCTGCGTGAAGGAATACTCCGGCCACGCCGCGCCGCACACGTCGTTCATGGGTCGTCCGGAGAGCGTCAGCGAGCGGAACGACGCGTCGAACTACGGCTATGTCGTCGAGGGCGGCGTCTACACCGTCACCTACGCGACGGCGCTCGACGCGGACTCGTTCTCGCTTTCGCTCGGCTACGTCTGGTATGGCTACGCGCTCGGCTCGAACACGAACTGCAGATACCAGATCCAGTTCCTGCCGTGCAACTGTTCCGTCATCCGCGCCACGGTGACGTTCGCGGACGGGACGACGCAGAACATGGGGACCCTCTCCGTGCCGGACAACGCCAAGGCGACGATCCCCGACAACTCCGTCACGGGCAACCCCTACTCCAGCGGCACGTCGGCGGCCATCAACGCGAAACGCGCGGCGATGGCGCAGGGCGTCGTCCTCACGTGGAACGTGCAGAACCGCCAGGGGAAGAAGGTGAAGAGCGTCGCGTTCACGGCCTACTCGGACGGCGGGGAGACTGTCGCGACCGGCTCGATAGGCAACATGGCGGCGAACTCCTGGGCGGCGGTGAACGGCTACCCGTTCACGATCTCCGGCTTCTGGGCGCGGAAGAACGCGACGGCCACCGTCAACGAGTTCGTGGACGAATACGTCGCGGCGGACGCCTCGCTCACGCCGCCGAGCTACGACCCGCGCTTCGAGGACACGGGGAAATACCCCGGCTGCGTCGCCTTGTATCAGCAGCGGCTCGCGCTCGCGCGGACCATCGAGCAGCCGTTCACGTTCTGGCTCTCGTGCGTCGGCGACCTCTACAACTTCAACACCCACGAGTCGCTCCGCGAGGACGACGCGATGGAGGTGACGCTGCCGGCGACGAAATACCCCGACATCAACCACATGATCCTCAACCGCGACCTCATCATGTTCTGCGACTCCGGCGAGTGGATCGTCGCGCCGACGACCGGGGCCGCGCTCACCTACAAGACGATCTCCTCGAAGGTGCAGTCGCAGATCGGGTGCTCGAAGGTGATCAAGCCAATCTCGGTGAACGACGACGTGATCTTCGCGAACATGACGGCCGAGACGCTCGTCGCGACGAAATACTCGTATGCGACCGACGGCTACGAGTCGACCGACCTGTCCGTCCTCTCGCAGGACATCTTCCGCGGGAACGCCATCACCTCGCTCGCCTACAAGCAGCACCCCGACTCGATCCTCGTCGCGACGCTGGAGGACGGCTCGTTCGCGACGCTGGAATACATGAAGGAGCACGAGGTCGTCGCGTGGAGCCACCACGAGCTGGGCGGCGGCCTGAAGGCGCGGTATTGCTGCGCCGACGGGTCGGTGACGGAGGGGACGACGGACGTCTACATCCTCGCCGAGGACACGTCCGTCGCCGGGTCGCAAGCGTTTTACCTCCTGCGCGTCAAGGAGGACGCCGCGCTGACGACGGTCGAGAACGCCGTCTCGATGGATCAGATGACGACAATCTCGGCGGCGGGCGCCGTGCCAACGGGCTTCGTCGCGGTCAACGCGCTCACGGGCGCGGCGCTCGCGGCGGGGGAGACGCGGGAGGCGGGCGAGACCTACATCCAAGGGCGGCCGTTCGCGGCGACGTTCGTCTCGGTGAAGCCGGAGCCGAACCCGAACGAGACGGTGCAGTTCGAGATCAAGAACCCGACGGAGGTCGAGATCCGCGTCAACGAGGGCTCGACGTTCAAGGTCGGGCAGTTCGGGCTTTCGCCAGACAAAGACCGCACGGTGCGGCTGGAGCCGACCGTGGAGGGCGCGACCGGCGCGATCACGCTCCAAACCGCCGACAAGGCGACCTTGGTCACCGGCGCGAACAACCGCGACGGGCGCATCCGCCTCACGTCGGACGGCGTCTGGCCGCTCACGATCCTCTCGATCTCGACGACCTACCAGATCGAAAAGGCCAACCAGGAGCCGGAGAAGGTCGGGGGAGGCGGCAATGAGGGTTGACCTTGGGCTTGACACGCGCGTCGAGACGGCGACGCAGGAAGACCTCGACTACGTTCAGGAGAACTTCCGCGACGGGGAGCGCATGGAGCAGGAGGCCGCCGGGGGCGGGCGCGACACGCTCGGCATGTTCGAGCAGTGCTTCACTGTTTGGCACAAGGACGAGCGCATCGGCTACTGCGGCGTCATGATCCAGCCCGGCCACACGATCCTCTCCAACGAGCGCTTCCTCGCCTACATGAGCTGCGAGAACGCGAACAAGCACAAGTTTTGCTACGTCAAGATGTCGCGGAAGGTTCTCAAGGCCATTGTCGGGCAGATTCCGCCGTGGGTGACGACCTTCCACTCCCTGCCCGACGAGCGGTATGAGCAGAGCGTCAAGTGGCACGAGCGCGTCCTCAAGATGCGCCGCGCCGGGTCGTTCCGCCACAAGGGGTCGACGCTCATCCATTTCATCATCAACAGAAACGAGGTGTGAACATGTTTTGTCTACTGGCATTCACCGGGGCCGCGCTGGCCGGCTATGGCTTCACGTCCGTCATGACGGCGTTGGTCGCCGACCTTGCAATCACCGGCGTCGCGCTCTCGGCCTACTCCACCTACCAGCAGGGCGTCGCGCAGAGTGAGGCGAACGAGGCCAACGCCAAGATCGCGGCGAACCAGGCGGCGGCGCAGGAGGCCCAGGCGCAGGAATACGAGCGACAGGCCGCGCTTGAAAAGGAGCAGGCGGGCATCGCGCAGATCCAAGGCGAGCAGGAGGCGGCGAAACGCGCCCGCGCCCGCGCGGCGGAAGTCGGCTCGACCTACGCGGCGGCGGCGGGCAACGGCCTCCTCGTGAGCGGCTCGGAGACCGACACCTTCGCGAGCGTCCTCAAATCGCAGGAGCAGGAGGCCCAGGCGGACATCCAGACGATCAAGGCCAACACGGCCCTCAACGTCTGGAGCCGCGAGGAACAGGCGCGGAGCTACCTCGTCGCGGCGCAGCAGTCGCGCTACGGCGTCACGAGCTCGCTCCTGTCGTCGTCCAACTACTCGAAACAGGCGAAATACGCCTACAACAACGGCGTCACCTCGGCGGCGGGGAGCGCCCTCTCCGGCATCGGGTCGGCGGCGGTCGGCGTGAACGGCCTCGCCAAGGAGACGGGCGGCTACCAGTGGGGCGGGAAATAAGGGAGGCGCAAGATGGGCGTGTTCAACATCACACCGAGATCCGAAGTCATCCAGCCCTCGCTCGCCCACTCCCCGGTCAGGCGCTACCAAGCGCAGACGCACTACGTCGCGGACGCGTCGGCGCAGTGGCGCGGCGCGGAGCGCCTCGGACGCGGCATCACCGACCTCGCGTCGGCCATGGCGCGGATCGGCGCGGACATGGCGCGGGAGCGGAACATGATCGAGGACAACGAGACCGAGGCGGCGTTCGTGGACGCGACGCGCCTGAAGATGGACGCGCCGGAGAGCGGCCTCAGCCAGCGCATCGCGGCGGCCGGGAACAGCGAGGCGTTGGAGAACTGCGTCTACGACGGCGACAACTACTTCAAGACATCGGCCGAGGACATCCTCGCGGAGCGGGGGTATTTCGGCAACCGGAAGAAGAGGATGCTGATGCGGCTCCGCGAGGCGGCCGCGCCGTTCCAGCGGACGATGGCGCAGGGCGTCTTGAAGAAGACGACGGAGCTCAAGGTCGCGGCGGCCGACAAGGACTTCAACGCGCTCCTCGAAACGTGGCGTTCGCGCATGACGGACGAGGACTCGACGCGGAGCGTGATCGACTCGTTCCGCGCCTCCCAGCGCGTGCGCGGGCTCGCGGACGACGCGGTCGAGGTGAACGCCGAGAAGATCTGGCAGTCGATGGCCTACGACTACGTGACGAAAACCGTCGGCGCGTCGAACCGCCACCAGCTCGACGAACTCGAAGGGCTCGTCCAAGCGGGCGACGGCGGCGAGATTTTCGCCTCCAACCCCGTCCTCGGCGAGCATTTCTCGGGGAAAGACCCGCTCGGCCACGCCGTCAGCCACCGCAACGGCGGCACGGTGTCGGCGAGGGACGGCGTCAAGGCGGCGATCCTCACGCGCCGCCGCGAACTCGACCAGCAGGACGAGAAGGCCGTCGAGATGGCGGCGAGCCTCGGCACGGTGGCCGTCGCGGCGATCCGCGACAAGGAGGGCAACTACCCCGCCGACCGCCTCGCGAACATCGAGCAGTCCATCGAGACGCTCGCGAAACTCTCGAAGACGCTGCCGCAGGGCGGAACCGCCGCGACGGACGCGGCGAAACGCGCCTCCGACCTCGACGAGGCGGCGGACATAATCGCGCAGCAGGAGATGATCGGGGATTACCTTGAAGAGCTCGCGAAAGACCCGAACGCGAAGATTTACATCGGCGAGACAAAGGACGCCAAGGGCGCGGTCGCGTCGGCGGCGCGGAACAGCTACTTCGGGCAGGGGCGCAAGGAACGCCTCGCGCCGCTCGTGCAACAGCTGGTCGACCAACAGCGCGGCCAGGGCGCGTCGCAGACGCGCAAGCAGCGCGTCGCGGAATTGGAACTGCGGATGCTCGCCGGCGCGACAAACCCCGGCGCCTACCACAACGAGGTTTTCAAGGCGGCGAAAGACGGCGAGATCGAGCTTTCCGACTACCAGGCTCTCATAAAGAAGTTCGACGACTCCTGGGCGACCGGCTTCGAGGCGGGGAAGAAGTCGCCGAAGCAGATGCTCGCCGAGGAGATGCTTGGAATCGTGCAGGAGTTCTTCCCGTCAACCTCCCTCGCCTCGGCCTACGAGTGGGACAACAAGGCCGCGACGGTGAAACTCAAAAAGGGCGCGGATTACGAGGGGCTTGAATACGAGGTGCGGGATCGCGGCGGCTTCTGGCGTGGACTCGCCGACCTCTACGAGATCCCCAGCACGTCCACCACGCACAAGATCGACACGACCGGCGTCGCGAAGATCATCGACACGGCGACCGCGCTGTCGTTCTACAACGGCAAGCAGATCGACTTCGACCCGATCACCGGCGGCGACACCGACTTCTTCACCGGCGAGAAGATCAAGACCGGCAAGGACGCGCCCGTGTTCAACGCGGCCAACTACTTCCGGAAATACATGCAACGCCTCGCGGACGTTGACAAGGCGACGAACGCGGCCGAGGAGATCATGCGCCTCGTCGAGGCCGAGCACCGCGTCTCCGGCGCGTTCAGCGACCAGGAGGAGCGGCGGACGTCGGCCATCGCCGAGGCGGCGAAGACGCGCCAGCCGTCCGTCGTGCAGATCAAAAACCGCAAGAGCGGCGAGGGCGTGACGACGAAGAAATAAAACGATTTCAGAGAGGAGACCATCTCGTGACCGACGACATCCTTCATCCGTCAACCGGCTTTGACGAGCCGAAAGACACCGTTTTCGACGAGCGCGAGGACACCGTCCTCCACGCGCCCGACCTCCAAAAGGCGGCGGCGCGGGCGATCATTTCCGTGCCGAAGGAGGAGGACGACTATTCGGCGCGGGTGCGGGCGAAGACGCTCTCGGAAGCCCTCGGCAACGCCATCGCCATCGCGAAGCGCGAGACGGCGGACGAGGCGGACACGCCGGAGGAAAAAGACGCGAAGGAACGGGCGACGGCCGACGCCATCGGAACCGTCCTTTCCGGCAAGCACGACTACTACGGCTCGATGTGGAACCGCCAGCGTCCGTTCGCGAGCGGCACAGCCTACGCCGCGCACATGAGAAACCTCGTCCTCAACGGCCCGAACGCGGGGCTCACGGAGGAAGCGCGACAGTTTTACGCGGCAGACTACGACACGCAGGTGCAGCTTGCGCTGGAGCACGAGGGAACGGTGGACTTCCTGAAGCGCAAGGCGGGGGACGCGCTGGACGCCTTGCGCATCGCCCAGCCGCTCACGCGGGAGGAGGAGTCGGAGGCGGACGACGAGACGCGGGGGGCTTCGGCCACCATCGCCGTCGCGAACATGGGCGGCACGGATGTTGACGCGGAGGCGTTCGAGGCGGCCAAGGCGAAGGTCGCCGCGTTCCGCGAGACGCGGCAACGCGAGGCGATCCGCCGGAAATACGAGGCGTCGCTCAATCAAGAGAACGCCTGGAACGCCCTGACGAGCATCCTGCCGACGCTCTCGGACGACGCGCAGACGTGCGCGAAGGCGATTATGGACTCGCCAAACAACTCGTTGCCCATCGAGCATTACGCGAAATTCAACGCGCTTCCGCAACGCGAGCGCGAGCTTGTCGTCCAGACGCGGCAACTCGCGAAGGACAAGGTTGATTCGGGGTTCTGGAACACGCTCGCGGACGCCGGGATCGGCGCGTTCAACATCACCTCGTCCATCATCACCGCGCCGTGGCGGCAGGGGTCGAAATACGAGGGGATCATCCGCGACGCGGCGACGGGCTCGGACGCGGCGGGGATCGCCGTGAACGACCTCGCGATCAAGCGGCAGCTCCTGTGGCAGGCGACCGGCGACTTCCTCGCGGGCGGCGACTTGAAGCGCGGCGAGTTGCCACAGCTCCAGTTCGAGCGCGTCTGCGAGGAGCACGGCCTCGTCGGCGAGGCGGTGATCGGCGCGGTCTCGACGCTGCCCTACATGGGCGCGGCGGCGATCCCCTACGCGGGCCCCGCGCTCGTCGCGCTGGAGGCGATGCAGGAGTTCGACGACCACGTCGCCCTGAACGGCGGCGACATCACCGACCGCCGCTACCTCCTCTCCTCGTTCGTAATGGGCGGGCTCTACGCCTATGTCGAGAAACTCCAGGTGGAGAAACTCGTCGGCGGCATCAGCGAGCAGCGCGTCCGCGAGGGGCTTCTCAAAGGCTTTTGGAACGGCGTCAAGAACGGGACGGTGCCGCGTGTCATCACGTCCGAAACGCTTTCCGAGTCGCTTCAGGAGGGGCTTCAGAACGGCATCATGGCCGTCAACAACGCCTACGCCCTGAAGGAGGACGCCGTCCGCGCCTTCGGCGAGGCGTTCGTCGATGACTTCATCGGCTCGCTGGGGACGATGGCGATCATCGGCGCGGGCGGTCTCGTGGTTGGACACGTCGGGCGATCCGGGGCGCACTTTCGCGGGATGGACGGGAAGACGGCCGCCGAGCTGCGGCAGATGGAGCGTTCGGCCGACCTCTCCAAAATCTACATGGCGGAGTTCGCCCACAACAACATGGTCGAGGCGTCGGCGCGGACATCCGACTACCGCCAACGCGCGGTGAGCGCGGAACTGCAGACGCTTCGGAACTTTTGGCAGGAGGGCGGCAAGGCCGGACTGATCGAGAAAGGCAGGGTCTCCGACGGGGAGGCGGGGCGGCTTGACGAGTTCTTCACCGCGCTCCGCGCGGCGGAGGGGTCGGAGGCGCAGACCGCCGCCGGATCGGCGGTCGAGGCGTGGAACAAGGGGCGCGGACTTTCGGCGTCGCCGAAGTCGGGCGAGGCTGGCGACATTGGACAGCAGTATCTCGAAAACCTGATCCGCCAGTTCACGACGGGCGGCATGAGCCGAGAGGACTTCACAGGCCGCCTTGTCTCGATGGGATTCTCCGAGAAAGGCGCTCTCGACTACGCCGCCTGGGCCGACCTCGAACGCGGCGTGGACGAAAAGGCGGCGCAACTCGAAGCGTTCATCCAAGAGCGCTACGAGCGCAAACACGGCTCTGACGAGGCGCAAGACGAGGATGTCCGGCGCGTCAGGAGATCCTTGCGCGACCTCGACCGGGCGCGGAGCGTCTGGGCGCAAGGCAAGGGCGTCTACCGCCGGAATGACGACGGCACGGTGCAAGACCCCGGCGCGGAAGCGTTGCGGGCGTTCGGCTTCACGAAGGAAGACGCGGAGAAACTCTCCCTCCTTTTCCACGACGAACGCGCCGCCGCCTATTCGCGTGTCGCCCTTGACGGCATCCGCGCCCTTTACGAGAAATCGACGGGAGGCCGCGTCACCGGCAAGGAAGCCCTCGCGAGCGAGTTCCAAGGCCGCGTCGTGCGGCTCGCGACCGGCACGGACGCCAAGGGCAGGACGACCTACGGCGACTTCATCCGCTTCAACCTGAAGGACAACAAGGGCGAGGCGTTCGTCCGGATCGTCGAATCCCCGACCGGCGCACCCGACTTCGCGAAGGCCGACCAAAACGTCGCCGACTCGATTGCCGAGGCGACGAAGAACTGGGCGAAGCCCGTCACGGCGGACGACTGGATGCAAGCGACGCCGAAGGATCGCGAGAAAATCTGGAACGAACACCGCTTCTACGACGAGGGCTTCTTCACGCCTGACGCGAACGTCTCGCTCGTCCTCGACGGCGACCCGTCGGCGCGTGTCACGTCGGACGAGGCGACGCGCCTCGTCTTTGGGACGATCACGCTCGCCTCGAACTCGAACATGGACTCGCTCGACCAGGCGACGCCCATGGACTCGTCCGCCGGATTCCACGAGGTCTACCACGCCTGGGAATACTTCATGCGCTCGACGGGGCAGTGGACGGAGAGGGAGGAGGCGGCTCTCGCGGCGACGTATGGCAAGCTCGCGGACGGACGGCACAACGAGGAGGCGGCGGCGAACGCGCTTCGCGGCTACATGAACCGGCGCATCGAGGGGCGGATGACGGCCGAGGACGAGAGAAGCCCGTTCGGGAAGATTTACGCGCTCGCCCTGCGGCTCATCCATCGCGGCAAGGAGCAGAAGGCGAAGGAACGGATCGCGGCGACGGCCGAGGAGGCGTTCCTCGACCAGATCATCGCGGACAACTATTCGGGCGTGGGCGAGCTGGGCAAGGAGGAGAAGAAGCCGGAGCCCGCCCCAACGGCCGACTCCGCCGCGCCGCAGATGCCCGGACGGACGGAGGGCGCGGCGAAGAACGCGCCCACGGACGCGGGAAGCGCGGCGAATCCGACGGAAACGACGGGCGACAATGCGCCACCAGCGAAGCCAGCCGCGTCGCCGAAGCCCGCCGCGCAACGCGGCTGGACGGCCTACACGCCGACGGGGAATGTCAAGGTCGGCGGCTACTACGCCGTCGTCAACCTCGCGGACATCATCCACTCGAACAACCCGGCCTACGCGCTCTACATGCGCGCGCAGCTGCGCAACCGACGGGACAACAAGGCCGAGGAGGACACGCGCAAGGACATTGTCAACAACTTCCAGGGCGAGCGGCTTTTGGAGGCGCCGGACACGGCGAACGGCGCCCCCATCGTGTTCATCGCGCCGGACGAGCAGGGCGCGAGCCGGATGTTCGTCCTCTCCGGGAACGGGCGCGTCCTCGTCCTCAACGAGCTGGCCGAGCGGCATCTCTACGACCGCTACCGCGACGTCATGAAGGCGTGGGCGGCCGAGAACGGGCTGGAGGTGCCGGAGGGCGAGACGCCGGTGCTCGTGCGCGTCATCACGGACTTCGGGGGCGCGACGCGGGAGAAGGTCGCCGACCTCTCGAACACGAACTCGATCCAGCAATACACGGACGAGGAACAGGCGCGGGCGGACGCGGAGGTGGTCAAGGCCCTCGGCCTCGCGAACCTCTACCACGCGAACGCGAACGGCACGCCCGACATGACGCCCGGCGTGAACGACGAGTTCTTCTCGTCGTTCATCCGTGGCGTGGGCGACACCTCGCTCCACAACTCCGACCGCTCCATCACCGAGACGGCGCGGACACGCGCCGTCCGCGCCCTCCTGGCGATTTCCGTCGGGCAGGGCCCGCGCGGGCGCGACACCGTGAAGAAGCTGATCGAGCAGACCGACACGCTCAACATCGCGCGGCAGAAGAACGCGGCGGCGATCATGGCGGCGGCCGTCGCCGCGCTCGAAGCGAAGCCGGACTACGCGATCGGGCCGGACGTGTCGAGGGCAATGGCCGATTTCATCGACTTCGCCGAGAGGCGGAAGGCCGGCAAGATCGCCTCGTTCGACGACTATTTCAACCAGATGGATCTCCTTGACGCGCCAAGCGACATCGCGCGTGAGATCCTGAAACTCTTTGGATCGCGGCAGTCCGCTGTGGACATCGCCGAATACGTGACCGTCTACTGCGACGCGGCCGAGCGGGAAGACCCAAGCGGCGGGCTCTTCGGCGCGGAAGCCGCCCGGAGCCGCCTCGACATCTGGAACGACGCGAAGAGGCTCGTGGACGAGCGCCGCGCGGCGGACGGCGGCGTGGCCAAGCACGCGCTCGCGGCCGAGGAGAGGACGCTCTATCACGGGAGCGCGGCGAACTGGATCCGCCCCGACCTCCGCCACATCGGCGAGGGGCAGGGCGGCGACTACCAGGGCTACGGCCTCAACATGACCACCAGCCGATCCGGCGCGGAGTTCTGGGCGAAGGTCGCCAAGACGCAGAACCAACGCCGCGCCAAGGGTCTGATCGAGGGCATCAAGGCGTTCTTTTCGCCGGAATACGTCTACTCGGCCGAGATGGACGCGGACGCGCGTGTGGTCGGCTACTACGATCCCGTCTCGCAGGACACCATCAAAGCCCTCAAGAGCGCGTTGGTCACGGAGGCGATACCGTTGTCGTCCGAGGACAACGAACGCCTCACGAAGCTCGCGGGGCGTCCGTTCGAGCGTCTGGCGCGGTTTGTCGCGGCACGGAAGAAGGCTGGCGGGGAAAGGATTTCTCCGAAGACAGCCGCCGAGTTGCTCGTCCAAGCGGGAATCGACGCGACCTGGACGCCGTCCATTTCCGGCAACGCGGAGACGGATCGCGACTACACGGTCTACAACGTCAAGCGCCTGAAGAACTACCACCAGTGGGCGGGTGGCGTCCAGAAGCACTCGTTCGCCGCCCCGACGGTCGAGGTGACGGAGGCCGACCTTGACGCGGCGCTCAAGAAGTATGGCGAGGCGAAGGACGTGTCCGAGGCTGTCTACGCGCTTCCCGACGGCAAACTCCTGCGCGGCAAGGGCGTCACAGTGACCCACTTCGGCGTCACGTTCACCTCCTTCGGGCACGACGGCCTGACCGAGGACATCCTGAAGAAGGTGTCGCGGAAGAAGTCCTCGTCGATGAGCCCCGCCGCGCTCCGCGACTGGGTGGAGAAAAAGTGGAACGCGGCCAAGCGGGCGATTGCCCGGACTGGCGCGATCCGCCTCGCGACCGAGGGCAGTTTCATCGAGATCTTCAAGGAGCCGACCGCCGCGCAGAGCGACAAACTCTACGACATCGTCTACGAGGCCTACGACTTCGCGGACAAGGCCGGCGTCGCGGCCGACATCACCATCGACGTTTCCGACACCGACGCCAACATCGCCTTCGCCGTCACCTACCACGGAGGCACGTCGCCGCGCCGGATGCTCGAAGACTTGCGCGGCTGGTATCGCGAGGGCATCCTGCCGCTCGGCGCGAAGGGCCCGGCGGCGGAGGCCGCGAAAGTCGAGGCCGAGGTGAAGCACTCGATCTCCGGGGTGGACTTCACCGCGATGGCGAAATACTACCAGGGCGACGTCCGCGACATCGCGCGGCAACTCAAGAGGGAGAACCCCTACGCCTTGAGGCTCGCGGCCGAGAGCATGGCGAGAGCCGTCCCGGACGGCGCGGTGCTCGTTCCCGTGCCGAGCCACGACGGCCGCGCGAAGGACACGCTCGCGCTCGCGAACGAGATCGCCGCGCTCACGGGCTCGCCGGTCGTCGACGCGCTGCGCGGCGGGATGCGTCCGGCGGTCTACGAGCAAAAGCGCGAGGGCTACCTGCCGTCCGCGTCGGAACTCGGCTTCAGGGCGTTCGCGCCGCTTCCGGAGGGGCGCGAGGTGATTTTCATCGACAATGTTGTCGGGACCGGCACGACGGCCGTCGCGGCGCACGAGGCGCTTGGGCAGGGGCGCGTCCTCGCGTTCGCGTGGGACGACACCGCGCCGCGCCCAATCGGCATCGTCGGGGCGCTCGACGGGGAGGCGCGGCACTCCATCGCGGCGGACTCGACGGCGCTCGACGGCTTCGCGACGCGCAAGGGGATCAAGGCGCCAAAACGCCGCGCCGCCTTGAAGAAGACGGTGGACGACTTCGAGACGTTCGCGAGGCGATACCGCCTGAAATACGTGGACGCGGTCTTGAACGGACGGTGGAAGGACGCGCTCGACTACGCCGAGCAGAACGACCGTCCGCTCGCCGCGAACGTCCTCAAGGATTACTTCACCGACCCGCAGTTCGCGGCGAAGGAACTTGTCGGGCTGAAGATCGAGGACTCGGCCGATGTCGCCGCGATCCTCATGACGGTGCGTTCGCCGTTCGTCGAATCCCTGAAGGCGATCTACCTTGACGCGGACAAGAAGATCCTCGACGCGAAAATCCTTTCCATCGGGAAGCCGAACAGCTCGGTTTACGCCAAGGGGTCGCTCACGAGGGGGCTTCCGAGCGGCGCGAAATTCGTCGTCGTCTCGCACAACCACCCAAGCGGGCATCCGAATCCGTCGCCGGAAGACGCCACTCTGACGACGTTCGTCCAGGCGGAGCTCGCCGCGTCCGGCGTCGAACTTCTCGACCACATCATCACGGACGGGCAACGCTACTACTCGTTCAACGAGAAGGGCGTGTTTGAGGTTGACGTCGAAACGCCGAAGTGGGAGATGCTCCCGGCGGGGACGGAGGGCGTGCCGACGTTCAACACGCAGGAGGAGGTCGAAGCCTACATCGCGGCACATCTGCGCGACGACGGTGACGCGGGACACGTCATCTACCTCAACGCGAAACGGGACATCGTCGGTGTCAAGCGAATTCCGACTGGGCTCTCGGCGACCCGTGGCGGCGACTCGCTGAACGAATGGCTCGACCGCGCCGTCAAGGGCGTGGAGGACACGGGCGCGGTCAGCGTGTTCGTCGATCTCGGCCCCGTCTCGATGCGCGGCGCGGCCGTCAAGGAGCTCGCGACCGCGCTCGGCAAGCGTTTCGACATGTTCAGCGTCGACGTTGACGACATCATCGCTGGCGTGGACGACAGGATGGAGTCGTGGCTTGAGTATGCGGGGCCGCACTTCCAGGACAAGCCGGAGGCGCGGGAGTTCCCGAAATACTCGTTCGCCGCCGGGGAGATCGGGTCTGTGAACATGCGGAACGCGCTCTTCCTGTCGGCATACCTCGACAGGGCGCGGCAGATGCTCGGAAAGCGCGACTGGCAGAAGATCCCGCGAGCGGAGCGTCTTGCGATCAAGATGGAGACCGGCTGGGAGAAGGGCGCGGACGGCAAGTGGCGGCTTGAGATCGCGGATCTTCCGCCGTTCGAGACGGCCAGGCTCTCGAAGGTGAATCCCGACTACGCCGACATGACGCTCGGCGAATCCAATAGCGACGCCGCGAAATCGGCGAAGTATCTTCCCGTCAAACTCGGCTCCCTTTGGTCGAAGAAAGACCAGGCGGCCATCGACCTCTTCGACGCCTACCCGTGGATCAAGGACGTCACGGTCGTCGCCGGGGCGAAGATGTCACGCGACACCGTGCTCGGCACGTTCATCGAGGACGCGATGACCATCTTCCTGAACGACAACATCCACGGCGACACGGAGAAAGTCCGCGCCGTTCTCGCGCACGAGATCCAGCACGTCATCCAGAAGATCGAGAGTTTCGCCCGTGGCGGCAACCGTGGCGTGGCGAGAAACATGTTCCTCAAACGGTTTCGCGAGGCGAGGGAGGAGGCGTGGGACATCGCCTCGCTGAGAAACCGCAGCCTCAACGCGCTCACCGGCGGCTGGGGGTCGGAGACTTTTCTCCACTACACCAGCTGGCCGAAGCGGTCGGAGGAACACCAGCGCGCGCTCGCGGAGCTGCGCGGGAATCCCGAATGGCGCGACTTCGAGCGTCGCGCGGCGGCGTTCAAGATGAAATACGGACACCAGTTCGAGTATTTCCTCGACAGCGACCGGGGCGCGAGCATCAAGGCGGTCAAGAGCCAATACGGGGATTACAGGAAACTCGCCGGGGAGGTCGAGGCGCGGAACGCATCGAGCCGCCGCTACAGCCCGTTCACGCTTTTGGAGGACACCGAGGACACGGAACGCCGCTACCAGAAACTCATCGACGGCAACATGGAGGAGTTCCAGCGTCTCACGGAAGCGCGGGAGGAAGAGGAGAAACACTCGTTCGCCGGACTGCGCGGGCAGAACGTGGCCGGCATCCGCGACGTCGAGGACGCCGAGCTTCTGGAAGGACGCGGCGACGACCGCGAGACAATCTTCCGCCTCACGGGGTGGTATCGTGGCGCGGACGGCCTTTGGCGCGTCGAGCTGCCGTTCCACGGGAAGTTCGTGTTCGAGGGCGACTTCGACGAGGGGCTTGTCAAGGGCTACCGCACCGTCAGCGACTACTTCGACTGGCCGGAGCTTTTCCAAGCCTATCCGGAGCTGCGGGACGTCGAGGTGCGCTTCGAGGATTTGCCGGAGGACGTGCGCGGCGACTTCGACCCGAAGACCAAGACGATCCGCATCGCGAACGCCGTCCGTCGCGGCGGCTCCGGCATCCTGGCGCGGCACCGCGTCGCGCCGGTGATGGTGCACGAGATCCAGCACGCGATCCAGTCCATCGAGAACCACGCGCGGGGCGGCGACCCCGACGACCTGCTCACGTGGGACCGGACGAAAGTCCTCAACGAGATCACGCGCCTCACGCTCGCGCGGGACCTCGCGGAGACACAGGCCGAGAAGGACGAGATCTCGGAGATGATCGAGGAGCACGAGATCAACCTCGCCGCCGACGCGCAGGACGCCATCGAGCGATACTACCGCCTCGCCGGCGAGGTCGAGGCGCGGAACGCGGCCGACCGCTTCTTCGAGAGTCCGTCGTGGCGTCTCGCGCACCCGCCGTGGGAGACGGAGGAGATCGAGCGCGACGAGCAGCTCCTCGACTTCACGGAGGAGGAGGGCGTCCATTGGGGCGACGCCGCGCCCGTCCGGAAACATTCGGTCACGACGGCCTGGGGCGAGGACTTCCCGGCGGTCACCCTCGCGACGACGCTTGGGCACATCCGCAGGGACGGGGAACTGACGCGGCTCCACAAGGAGGCCAAGGCCGGAACCCTCGACGCCGCGCTCTCCTTGGTCGACAGGCTCTTCCCGGACAAACCGAAGAATGAGGCGGAGAAGATCCGCGTCGAGCGGATCAAGGCTCTCGCCGCCGACCATCCGGACGCCTGGCTCGTGCCGGTGCGGGCGGAAGAGCGGACGGGCGACAACATGCTGCC
>CAVEND010000002.1:0-18635 GCA_963616865.1 Faecalibacterium prausnitzii
CGCCAGCCGCCAACCCGCTCGCGGACCTGATCGTCCCCGCCTACCACGAGGCGTGGGACGTCTTCTCCAGCGGCCTCGCGCACGAGCTGTTCCTCATCGGGGGGCGCAACTCCATCAAGTCGACCGTCGCCGGCTACATGACGGCGGCGGGCGTGATGGCCCACGAGGGCGTGAACGCGATGGTCTGCCGCAAGCACGAGGTGGGGCTGGCGACCTCCGTCTACCCGAACATCCGCCAGTGCATCGAGTGGCTTGACGCGAAGATGCCGGAGCAGCGGCTCTCCTACCGCTGGGAGTTCCGCAAGGACTGCCGCCTCATGACCTTCGACGGCAACAGGTGCATCGTCTTCCACGGCCTCGACGACCCGACGAAGCGGAAGTCGGAGCGGCCGCCCCTCGGCGGCTACTTCGGCTACCTGTGGCTGGAGGAGCTCAACGAGTTCGGCCGCGACGAGGTCTCCTCCCTGCGCAAGTCCGTCCTGCGCGGCGGGCGGATCGGGCAGAGCGTCTACACGTTCAACCCGCCCAACTCCAAGACCGACTGGGTGAACGCCGAGGCGGCGAGGCCGAGGCCCCACCGCTACTGCTACAGGACGTCCTACCTCGACGTCCTCCCCCACCACCCGGAGTGGCTCGGCGACACCTTCATCGAGGAGGCGGAGGAGGCGCGGGCGGCGAACAGCGCGGAATACCGCCACGAGCTCCTGGGCGAGGTCGTCGGGACGGGGAGCGAGGTCTTCACGAACATCGAGCCTTGCGAGGTCTCGGACGAGCAGATCGCCGGGTTCCGCGCGCGGGGGATGGCGCGGCGCGGGCTGGACTTCGGCTTCACCTCCGACCCGACGCGCTTCGTGGAGCTCGCCGTCGACGAGGCGAACCGCACCTTCTGGCTCTACCTCTCCGACGGCGGCCACGGGCTCTTCGAGGAGGACATCGCCGAGCTCATCGCGAGGCACGGCGCGACGAACGAGGTCATCATCGCCGACCGCGCCGAGATGAAGGCCATCGCGAGGCTCCGCAACCTCGGCGTGAGCCGCATCCGCGAGTGCTGGAAGGACCCGAACGGGTGGCGGGAGATCGGCATGGGCTTCATGCGCTCGTCGCGGTGGCGGTGGAAGATCGACCCGCGCCCGCACCGGGCGAGGAGCGCGTGGGACGAGTTCTCCCGCTACGAGTTCGACCGCTACAGGAACGGCGACCTCCACACCGACTACCCGACGCGCCCGAAGGGCGGCGACCACGACATCGACGCCTGCCGCTACGCCCTCGACCTCGACATCAAGCGGCACTACACGCCGAAGGTGTGGTCGCTCCCGAAGGCCTACCGCCGCACCCACGGCGGTTGACGGGGGCGGCAGATTCCAGATATGAGCGAACAGAAAGACACGCGAAAACCCCGCGTCATCCAGTGGATCGCCGCCGAGATCAAGCGACGCCTCCGCAAGAACGCGCTCGGGCTGATGAACGAGGCGGTGAACCCCCTCTGGAACATCGACGCCAAGCAGGCGCAGCTCATCTACGACTGCGCGCGGTCGGGGAACTACGCGCAGATCCAATACCTCTACGACGAGATCGAGTCGAAAGACCCGACGCTCGGCGTGTGCGTGACGCGGCGGACGTCGGCCGTCGCGGAGCTGAACTGGCGCGTGACGCCCGCCGGGTCGTCCACGGACGACCCCGCCCTCGCCTCCCTCGCGGAGGAGCAGATCGCGTTCCTGAAGTCGGAGATGGAGCGCGTCGACAACCTCCCCGACGCGCTCGAACACCTCGCGCTCGCGCCGTTCCGGGGCTTCTCCATCGTCGCGCCCGTCCACGACCACGCGGGGTCGATCCGCCACTTCGACCTCGTCGACGGCTGGAACATCTGCTACGACAGGCTGGCGGGACGGTGGCTCTTCAACCCGTCGGCCTCGTCGTTCTTCATGCCGACGAACTACGCGCTCGCCGCGCAGGGCGCGTCGCCGTCCGCCCTCGCCGCGCGCCTCGAGCCGATCCCGCCGGAGCAGATCTGCGTGGTCACGCGCAAGCGCGAGATCGACTGGCCCGCGATGCAGATCCACCTCCGCTGCACCGTCGCCGAGCGCGACTGGGGA
Organism: Faecalibacterium prausnitzii; assembly: GCA_963616865.1. Lineage (GTDB taxonomy): Bacteria > Verrucomicrobiota > Kiritimatiellia > RFP12 > UBA1067 > UBA1067. The sequence continues at coordinate 2,094 of CAVEND010000002.1, forward strand.
CGCTTCCTCGAGACCTACGGGCTCCCGCCCGTCATCATCACGATGCCGGAGTTCACCTCCAACGAGGACCAGGACGAATACCTCGCGGCGGCCGAGGCCGTGTTCGAGGGGCGGAGCGGCGTCGTCCCGCACGGGTCGGAGGTGAACTACGCCTCCGAATCGCGGGGGACGGACCCGTTCTCGGCGTTCATCGAGCACCAGCAGAAGCTCATCGTCATGATGGCGACGGGCGGGACGCTCGCGACGCTCTCGGAGGCGACGGGCATCGGCTCCGGCGCGTCGGGCGTCCAGCAGGACGAGTGGCAGCGCATCATCCGCGCCGACAAGCGCATCATCTCGAACGCCATCAACAAGCAGGTCTGCGAGAGGCTCGTGCGCGGATGCCGCGACTTCCGGGGCAGGCCCGTCTTGGCGGAGTTCATCCTCGACGACACGCCCAAGCCGACGCCACAGGAGATGCTCGACCTCGCCGGCTCCGCGTCGGGCGCGGGCTTCGACATGGACGCCGAGGAGCTCTCGCAGGCCATCGGCTACAAGCTCGAGCGGCGGCGGGAGGGCGGCTTCGCCGTCGGCAACGCCTCGCCGAGTGGCGGCGCCCTGCCCGCCGCGTCCGAGCCTCCCGTGGCCGTCGTCACGAACGCCTCCGAGGGGGGCGCGGCGGACGGCGGCGGGAAGGGTGGCGAGTTCGTCCGCGAGGAGGCCGCCGTCGAGCTCGCGAAGTCGCTCAAGGCGGACTTCGGCGCGGTCGCCGGCAGGATCGAGCAGATCCTCGCGCTTCCGGAGGGGGAGCGCGCGGACGCGGCCGCGAGGCTCTGCGGCGACCTTGACGCGCTCGTCCCCGACGACCCCGCGATGGCGGCGGTCATCGCCGACCAGATGGAGGAGGCGTTCCTGCGGCAGTTGGACGGGGGCGGGGATGCTGCCACCTGACGCGGCGGCGCGGTTGACGCGGTTGGCAGATTTCTGAAGACATGAAAAGCAAGATCATCCAAGACGCGGTCAAGGCCGAGCTGCCGGGAGACCTCAAGGCGGAGGAGGGCAAGCCCCTCGTCATCAACCTCGCCCCGTTCGGGGAGTTCCCGCAGGACGTCGCGGACGCGGACGCGCCGGGCGGGACTGTCCGCGTCGTCCAGGTCGTCGATGGCGTGGCCGTCGACAACCTCATCGCGAATTTCAAGGATAAAGTCCTCGTCGACGCCGACCACTCGTCGGAGACATCGACCAACACGAAGGCGATGGCGTGGGTGACGCGCCTCTTCAGGGACGAAAAACTCGGCCTCATGGCGGAGATCGAGCCCACGAGCCTCGGCGCGGAGAGCATCAACGGCCGCGTCTACCGCTTCGTCTCGGCGGCGTGGACTTTGGACGGCGACAACAGGCCCGACGCGCTCGTGTCCGTCGGCCTCACGAACAAACCCAATCTTCCGGTCAGCCCGATCATCAACAGCGTGGGCGGCGGCGGCCATGCGGGAGGCGAGGGGGAGACCCCCGCCGTGACGCAGGTGGGCGCGGCCGGCGGCCACTCGGACGGAGGCGTCGGCGCGAAACCGAAACCCAACGAAAACCAGCAAGGAGAACACATGGACATCAACGAAGTCAAGACGCTGATCGGCATCCCCGCCGACGCGACGGACGAGGACGTCAAGAACGCCATCGAGGCGGTCCTCGAAAAGTGCAAGGGGCTGGAGGAGGTCCAGGCCGCGCTCGGCCTCGAGCCGACCGCGACGAACGCCGAGGTCAAGGAGTGCCTCAACGCCGTCCTCGCGGACTGCGAACGCCTCCAGGCCAAGGACAAGGCGAACGAGGAGGCGCGGCTGAACGCCGAGGCCGAGAAGCTCGTCGCCGAGAACGAGGACGTCATCCCGGAGGAGGACGCCGAGGCCGTCAAGGCGCGGTATGTCGCCGACCCGGAGGGCGCGAAGGAGGCCGTCGCGAACATGCGCAGGGTCTACGAGCGCGCGATCCTCAACGCCGCCCGCAAGCCGGAGGCCCCGCGCCAGCCGGTCGTGAACTTCAAGCAGGGCCGCAAGCCCGTCGTCGCCAACATGGAATCGGCCCTCGCGGACTGCGGGGGCGACCCCGAGCGCGAGAACGCCGTCCTGCGGTCGATGTGCGCGAAGTGAGAAAAGCAGAAAACAGTCAACACGTTTAGAAAGGCACAAACACCATGGCATCTTCCATCAAAGACCCCGCCGTCCGGTTCCTCGCGAACCAGGCGATCATCGTCGCCCGCTCGCCCATCGCGCGCCTCGCCGACTTCACGACCGACTTCAGCGCGGACGCCGTCCAGCCCGGCTCGACGATGCTCATCCAGTTCTTCGACGACGGCACGGCCGCGGAGTATTCCCGCGACAAGAACAACTACTCCCACGCGGACGCCAACTCCTCGTTCATCGAGGTGAAGTTCGCCAGCCACCCGAAGAAGACCTTTGAGTTCACGCCCGACGACTACCTCAACGTTGGCGGCACGCGCTGGCAGAACGCGGGCGAGGCGATGGGGCGCGCCGTCAGCCGCGCCCTGCTCGAGACGGCGGTGAAGCTCATCAACCCGACGAACGTCAAGACGTCCGGCACGGACGAGAAGGTCGACGACGACGGGACGGTCACGGGCACGCGCCTGCCGTTCGGCTCGTGGAACGAGAAGGTCGCCGCCGCCACGCAGAAGTTCACCCGCGAGTTCGTCGCGGAGGAGCTGACGGCGGCCTGCGCGGACGCGGACATCGACCCCGCCGACACCGTCCTCCTCCTCAACGGCAAGGAATACGGGCAGCTTCTCGCGACGCTCACGGCGCACGACTACGGCTCGCCCGAGCCGATCCAGGCGGGGCGCATCCCCGGCCTCTACGGCTACCGCGCCGTCGTCAAGATCGACTCGCTCACGGGCGTCTGCGGCTCGAACCTCCGCGCCGCGCTCGTCCCCGCGAACGCCCTCGGCGTCGCCGGGCGCACGATCCCCGTGCTCAACCCGAACCTCTACTCGGACATCGGGACGGTCACGGACGAGAAGTCGGGCCTTGTCATCCAGTTCCGCCGTGGCGGCGACTGGCACACCGACACGACCGACATCACGGCGGAGGCCCTGTTCGGGTCGAAACTGCTCCAGCCGACCAAGATCGTCCGCATCGTGTCCGCCGCGACGGAGGCGACCGCCGACGACAGCACGGAGACCGGCCCCACCGGCGAAGCGTGAGGCGGTTCAGCGAAGCCCCCGCGTCGGTGACGGCGCGGGGGTTTTGTGTTTGGAGAGGCGGCGGGGTCGCGTGAATCAAGGAGGTCGGGGATCATGAAACGGAAGAGGAAGGCCGCCGTCAAGGCGGCGGACAAGGCGGCGGTCGTTGAGACGGTGGCGGACGCGGCGGCAGAGGCCCGTGCGGAGGCGTCGGAGACAACGCGGGGCGCGGGCGCGGAGGGCGGCGCGGCGCGGAACGAAACGCCGAGCCGCCTCAAAATCGTCGTCTACGCCATCGCGAGGAACGAGGGCAAGTTCGTCGACGGCTGGGTCGCGTCCATGTCGGAGGCGGACGAGATCGTCGTCCTCGACACGGGCTCGACGGACGACACCGTCGCCCGACTGCGGGCGCACGGGAACGTGCGGGTGGAGGAGCGGGCGTTCCAGCCGTGGGACAGCCTCGCGGAATACCGCCGCCTCGCGGCGCGCGGCCTCTCCCCGTGGCGGTTCGACGTGGCGCGGAACGAATCCATGCGCCTCATCCCCGACGACGCGGACGTCTGCGTCTGCACCGACCTCGACGAGGTCTTCGCGCCCGGCTGGCGCGCCCTGCTGGAGCGGGCGTGGCTCGACGCGCTCCAGCGCGGCGGGCGTCCGACCACCGCGTCCTACCGCTACGTCTGGAACTTCCTCCCCGACGGCTCGGACGGGAGGGCGTTCACCTACGAGAAGATCCACGCGCCCGGCGTTTGCGAGTGGTCGCGCCCCGTCCACGAGGTTCTGGAATACAAGGCGGGCAAGTCCGTCGTCCCCGTCGAGGGGATGCGCCTCGAGCACCACGCCGACCCCTCGAAGAGCCGCAAGTCCTACCTCAAGCTCCTCGAACTCGGCGCGGAGGAGCGGCCGGACGACGACAGGATGGCGCACTACCTCGGCCGCGAGTATGTGTTCAACCGCCGCTGGACGGACGCCCTCGCGGCGTTCGAGAGGCATCTGCTCCTGCCGGGCGCGTCGTGGCGGCCGGAGAGGGCCGCGTCCATGCGGTTCATGGCGCGGTGCTACGGGGCGATGGGCTACCCCGTCCGCCAGGAGCTCTGCCTCTGGAGGGCGGCCGCCGAGGCCCCGGAGCAGCGGGAGGCCCTGCTCGACCTCGCGGAGCTCGTCCACACGCGCCTCGCGGGGGAGCGCGACCCGAAGAGGCGGGATTGGCGGACGCTCGTGCGCGTCTGCGAGGCGATGCTGTCGCGGAAGACGCGCTCGATGTCCTACGTCACGGAGCCGGAGGCGTGGGGGGCGCGGCCGTGGGATCTCTACGCCATCGGGCTGTGGTATTCGGGCTCGCGGGAGGCGGCCGTCGCGGCGGGAGAGAGGGCGGCCGCCCTCGATCCGGGGGACGCGAGGCTGAAGGAGAACCTCGCCCTCATGCGCTCGATCCTGTCGGACGGCGGCTCGCGGGCGCGGCGGGGTTGACGGTCGCGGCAGTTGGCGTGAGGAGGGCATGACATGGCGTGGCGAAAACCTGAACTCCGCGACATCGCGGCGAAACTGAACCAGCGCGAGCTCGACGCCTTCCGCCAGCATCCCGACTTCGCGTCGGCCGCAGACCCGGTCGCCGACCTCCTGGAGCTGACGGCGGAATCGGTGCGCGGGTTCTGCCGCACGAACAAGCAGGTGCGGATGTGTCCCGACGCGTCCACGATCCCGGAGGGGCTGATGACCTTCGCGATGGACTTCGCGGTCTACGACGTCCTCAAGCGGATCAGCGTCGCGACCAACGAGGCTCGCAAGGCCGCGTGGGAGAAGGCCCTCGAGGTGTTCCAGGCGGTCGCCGACGGGAAGTTCATCCCCGAATCGTGGTCAGGCGACGGGGAGGGCGGCGACGACACGCTCTCGAACCGGGCGATGCCCGCGTTTTGCGCCCCGCGCCGCAAGATCCTCAACAACGAGATTTGACGGGCTCAATGCCGATCTCGCGGGAGCATCAAATCACCGACACGCGGACGCCGAGGGCGACCGACCTGTCCTCCATCCGCCTGAAGGAGCGGTGGTCGCGGAGGTTGAGGGAGGAATCGACCTTCTCCGCGAGGACGACGGAGCTGCGGTACGCCGAGCGGCTGAAGAAGACGCTCTCCGACATCGTGGCGGGGAGGCTGACGGCGATCTCCGCCGAGACGCGGCTCCGGCGCGACCTCGCCTCGCTCGGCTACTCCCCGAAGACGGGCTTCGGGACGCACCAGAACATCCCCCCGGCGGCCGAGGGGTCGATCCAAGACCTCGCCTCGTCCGTCAGAATCCAGCTGATCCTCGACACGAACGTGAAGAAGGCGCGGTCGCTCGCGCAGCTGGAGGCGAGCGAAGACCCAGCCTACCTCCTCTCCGCGCCCGCGTGGCGGCTCACGCGGACGGGGGCGAGGAAGAAGCCGCGCGGCGATTGGAAGCAACGGTGGAAGGCGGCGGGCGAGAGCGTGGGCTGGCGCGGCGCGGTCAAGGGCGAGTTCGTCGCCCTCAAGGATTCCCCGATCTGGGAGGCCCTTGGGAACGGCGCGGGCGGGTTCTCCGACACGCTCGGCTCTCCGTATCCGCCCTATGCGTTCGGCTCCGGCCTCGGCTGGGTGGACGTTCCCGTCTCCGAGTGGAGGCGGGTGTGCGCGCGGCACGGCGTGGCCGTGGAGATGCCGACCGTCGCGGGCGTGAGCCGCGAGGGCGCGAAGGCGGGCGCGCCGTCGGACGCGCCCGCCCTGAAGGGGCGCGTCGCCGAGCTGGAGGCCGCGCTGCGCGAGTGGGAGGAGGCCGACGGCGCGGCGGTCGAGCGCGAGAGGAGGGAGGAGGACGAGAGCGGGGCGTTCCCCCCGCTGAACCTCCCGCCCCACGCGAAAAAGGGGTTCAACCAGCGCAAGGCCGAGGAGGCGGTGGAGGAAGCCCTGAAGACGCTCCGCAGGCACCTCGGCCGCGTCAAGAGCCTCGTCTCGCGGGACGTCCGCTCGTGCAAGGCCGTCCTCGACGCGGCGGGAGGCGGCGCGAAAGACCTCCTCGGCGCGTGGAAAGCCCTCGACGCGAGGGTCAGGGCGGCGACGGACGGCTGGGAGGAGGGAATCGCCGCCGCCGAGGCGGACAGGCGGCTCCTGGCGGGCATCGGAACGCCGAGCGAAAAGACCGAGGCCGTGTGCGGGGAAATCCACGCCCGCGCCGTCGAGGCCAGCGGGAAGTCGCACACGGACTACCGCGCCATCCTCGTCCTTCGCGGCGACATCAAGAACCTCGAGCAGGAGGCGCGCAAGCGTCGGATCGTCGCCATCGTCTCGGAGCGGGGCGCGAGCCGCAAAGACCTCGACAGGTCGGTGAGGTCGCTCTTCAAGGGCTACAAAAGGCAGCCCCTCAACCCCGCCCGCGTCCGCCCGGAGGGCGTCGGCGCGGCGGTCAGGGCGGTCTCGCGGGCGAACGACGGATTCGGGAGGATAATCTCCGCGAGAAATGATATAATGGAGGCCGTGAACAAGTCCGCGAGATCAGAAAACGCCAAGGTGGAGATTCGGGAGGCCGTGCGCGGCCACTCCATGTCCGCCATGCGGAACTTCCTCACCGAGAGGAGCCGGGGGCGCGTCAGCCGTTCGGAGAGGATCGCCCCCGGCATCCCGCGCTCGCATCGTTCGGCCATCATGGGGCGGATTTCCAAGGGCGTCGATTTCGTCGCGTCCGTCGCGTCGAAGCGGTGCGTCGACGGCAAGAGGGTGAATGTCGTGGTGTCCAAGACAACGGATGATTCTCGCGCCAAATACAGTCCTGCCGCGAACTTGCTGATCGCCACGGCGGACACGAAACCGGCGGTGTTTGCCCACGAGCTGGGCCACTGGCTCGCGGAGCACAACCCGCACATCGCGGAACTCTGTCAGGCGTTTCTCAAGCATCGGATTGGCGACGAGAGGCCGGAGAGATTGTCCGACCTCTCCGGGGGTAAGGGATACAAGCCGGATGAAATGGCCTGCAAGGATCACTTCGTCAATCCCTACATGGGGAAGGTCTATCCGAAGCCGTCCGCAGGACGCCAGCCAATGAACGAAATCCTGTCGATGGGGCTTCAATACATCTGCGAGGACTTGACGACACCGCTGGAGGACTTGAAGAGGCCGCCGCTCTACCTCGCGGACAGGGAGTATTTCGACTTCATCGTCAGCGTCATCAAGGGGGAGGTGTGATGGAGTATCCATACAGCGAATCTGGCTGCCGGCAGGAGATCTGCGAGTTCTCATACAAGGGCGAAACGCTTTATTTCAAGGACGAGCTCGTTGTTGACGAAGAGGTGCTTGACGGCCGCCCGAAGGAGTGCCTTTTCGCGGACGCGTTCTCTTGCGAGAACAAGGCCGTCGAGAAGGAGGTGAACGACGCTTTCGCGGTGTGGGGGCGCGCGTGGGCGAAGAAAACCCCATACAACGATCGATTCCCCGCAGGGCTTGGAGCGGCCAACCCGCCCCTTGAGGAGTTTGTCAAACTGATCAAAGGAAAACTCCTCCGCAGCGAGCCTCGCGACTATCCGATCTACGACGAGAACGGGGACATGATCATCTACTGACCGCCCGTGGCGGCATCCACGGTTGACGGCGCTGGCATCTCACCGAGATGGCAGACCTCTCCGTGAACATCAAGGGGCTTGACGCGCTCAAGCGGAAGCTCGGCTCGCTCTGGACGCGGTCGTTCAGGACGCGCCTCAACCGCCACGTCGGCGTTTTCGTCCGCGAGCAGGTCGCCAGCCACATCGCCGTCGCGTCGAAGGACAGGCACAAATGCGCCGACCGCCTCGGCGCGAGGCACAGCAAGGTCTTGGAGTTCGCCCCCGCGAGGGGGAGCGTCAGGGGCGGCTCGGCGGCGCGCCCCCGCCCCGGAGAGGGGACGCCCTACACCGAGGTCGCGGACGTCACCCCGGAGGGGGCGAGGGTCGTCATCGGCAACACGCCGGGGCTTCGGCGGGCGTTCGGGCCGTTGACCATCACGCCGAAGAGGGCGAAATACCTGACCATCCCCGTCGACAAGGAGGCCTACGGCGTCCGGGCGCGGGATTTCCCGCGCGCCCTCGTCTTCATCACCTCCCGTCGCGGCCACCGCCTCCTCGCCGAGGAGACGCGGGACGCGACGCACCGCCTTCGCCCGAAATACCTCCTCGTCCGGTCCGCCGTCGTCCGGCACGACCCCGGCCTCCTGCCGCGCCCAAGCGAGATCCACTCGTGGGCGCACGACGCGGTTTCCGGCTTCCTCGCCGCCGAGATCCACCGAGGGGGTTGACGGTCGCGGCGGTTAGGGGAGGGAATCGACTTTATGCTTCGGGAACTCGCACAGGAAATCGCGGACTGCGTCAGGGACGACGCCGTCCTCAACGCCGACGGGCGCACGACCGTCGTCGTCGAGGACAAGGCGGACGTCTCCTTCGAGGTGTCCAACGCCCTCGGCGCGGCGGGCGTGTGCGTCCTCGTCGCCATCCTCGGCTTCAGGCGGCAGGACAGGGCCGCGACGGCGCAGGGCGACGTCGAGTTCCAAATCTCCTGCTACGAGCACCCGGAGCTCAACAGGGCGGACGGCTCGACGCTGACGGCGCAGGGGGCGATGGAGCGGATCGCGCTCCTCCTCCACTACCGCCGCCTCCCGTCGGCCGTCGGGCAGTGCGTGTTCGAGGGGTTCTCCCGCGAGGACGTCGACACGGCCAACATCGTGCGGGGCAGTTTCAAAGTCCACGCCCTCCTCGGTGAGCGGGGGTCAACGGGCGCGGAGCGTTAAAAAAACAGAAAGACAAAGGAGACAAGAACATGGCAATGCAAGAACTCCCCGGCGGGGTCCACTACGCGGGCAAGGCGATGCCCTACGGCATCGGCTCGGACGCGGAGGGAACAGTCACGGTCGGGGGCATCGAAATCATCCCGACCTCGCTGACGGCGACGCCCGACGGCGAGCTCAAGGAGATCAAGGGGCCGACGGGGCGGCCGATCTCCATCGTCTGCCCGCAGCAGTTCATCACGATCTCCGGGAGCGGTTACGTCGCGGCGAAGGACGGCAACGTCAACGTCTCGGACATCCAGAAGGGCGCGTCCGTGACGATCACGGGGGCCGCGCTCTCCAGCCTCAACCTCTCGTCGGCGCAGTCGTCGCACATGCGCCTCGAGAGCATCTCCGTGAAATACGCGAACGAGGACGTGGCGTCGGTGGACTTCACGATCAAGGAATACCCCGACATCCCCGCCGACGGCTCCGCGGGCTAAACGGCCGGGGTAGGGCATGCTCCCGCTCGAAACCATCACCGCGACGTTCCCGCCGCCGGTCCGCGTCGGGTCGCTCGCGCTCGGGCCGGTGACGCTCGCCCACGCCGTGGCGATGGAGGCCTTCGGCGTGGAAGTCCTCGACACGAACGCGAACGACGAGGCCGCGTCCTGCGTCGGCGCGTGGCTTCTCACGAAGAAGCCCTCGGAGCTCCCCGCCATCGTCACGGGCGGGCGCGTCCCCGACGGCGCGTTCCGCTGGATGGAGCGCGCCAAGGCGCGGCCGCCCGACGTGGCCAAGGCCCTCGACGCGGCGTTCCGCGAGGCGTTCTCCACCTACGTCCGCCCGAAGCCGGAGGGCGTCAAGTCCTACAGCGACGGCCTCCCCGACGGCTACGGCTGGCCGCTGGAGGTCGCGGAGTGCCTGTCGCACGAATACGGCCGCCCCCTCGACGAGGTGTTGGCGTGGCCGCTCGCGCGCGCGTTCGCGCTCGTCGCGGTGATGCGCCAGCGCAACGGCGGCGAGGCGGGCGGCCCCGACTACTACGGGCGCATCCGCGAGGCGGCGATCCGGGCGCGGCTCGCCAAGGCGAGGGGGGCGTAGGCATGGCGCGGGAGAGGGACGTCAGCATCTCCATCGGCCTCGACGACGCGGGGATCGAGGCCGACGCCGAGGCGGCGGCGCGGAAGGTCAGGGACGCGGTCGGCGGGGGAGGCGGCGCGAAGGCCGTCGTCCTCGACGCGGACACCTCGAAGGCGGAGAGGAAGGTGTCCGAGGCGGCGGCGCGGATGCGCAAGGCGGCGGGGGCCGCCTCCAAGCCGCCGGCCGGCGAGACGCTCATCCCATCGCTCGACAAGCTCATCGGCGGCATCGGCGCGAAGAGCGGCCGGGAGGGGCAGGAGCTCAAGTCCCGCCTCGAGGGCTTCCGCGAGGCGGTCAGGCGGGCGCGGGACGAGGGCGAGGGGTTGAGCGAGGAGACGTCCCGCGGCCTCGCGGCGGCGTTCGAGAAGTGGCTGGACGTGATGAACAGGATCTCGCCCGGCGCGCTGAAGCGGATCTCGGACGACGTGCGGAAAGTCCTCGCCGACTACCAGGACTTCAGCGACGCCGTGCGGGAGGGCGCGGGCGTCGAGGTCACGGTCGACACAAAGGGCCTCGACGCGCTCGACGCGCTCAAGGCGAAGCTGGAGATCATCGACGAGGCGGACGCGCTCACCGAGAGCGTCGCCGCCCTCTCCGCGTCGCTCAAGACGATAGACCCCGGCAAGGCCGAGGAGCTGCGCGGGACGCTCGCGCGCATCCGCGAGGAGATGGGCGGCGGCTTCGGCGCGGAATCCGTCGGGCGGATCGCGGGCCTCGTCGACGACCTGAAGAGGTCTGCCGCGCCGCTCGGCTCGGACGACCTCCGCAAGCTCGCCCCCGGACTTGACGCGCTCGACGCGAACTTCTCGCGCCTGCGCCAGTCCGTGGACGTCTTCGGCTCGACGCTGCGCGAGGAGTTCGACGCCTCGCGCTTCGCCGCGTCCCTCCTGTCGGGCGACGTCGAGGGCGTCACGCGGGGGTTCGTCGGCCTCGCGGCGGGCGCGGCCGTCTCGGCGAAGGCGATCCGCGCCGCGTTCGCGACGACCGTCGTGGGCGCGCTCGTCGCGGCGGTCGCGTGGCTCGTCAACGCCGTCTCGTCGCTCGTGGCGAAGATGATGGAGGCGCGGCGCGTCGCGACGGAGCTCCGATGCGAGCGGCTTGTGGTCGACCTCGACCACGCGCTGGCCGCGAGCGAGCGCCTGCGGAGGTCGCTCGAGGTGCAGAGATCCATCAGCGACGACATCGCCTCGAGCATCGACGGCCAGGTGGAGGCGACGGCGAGGCTGGAGGCGGCGACGCTGAAGCTCGCCAAGGCGCGGGCGATGGCGGCCGCCTCGACGCGGCAGGAGCGCGAGGAGGCCGAGAGCCGCTTCGACGCGGTCGGGCGGGACGCGGCGTCGCGGGCGCGGCGGGAGCGGGACGTCAACGAGCTCAAGAACGCGGGCGCGAAGACCGAGGCGGCGAGGAGGTCGGAGGAGACGAGGCGCGGGGACGTCGCGGCGGCGCGGGACGCGGAGGCGGCCCTCGCGGCGGAGGTCGAGAGGCTGAAGCGCAAGGTTGAGGCGCGTGGCGGCTACGTCGACTACGACGCCGAGACGGGGAAATACGCCTTCTACTCGAAGGAGCAGATCCTCTCGCAGATCGCCTTCAACGACAACGGCGGCTTCTACGAGGACGGGGTCACCGCCACGAAACTGAAAGGCCGCGACACGGGCGTCCCCCAGGCGGCGATTGATTCTCTGAAGAAGAACCTGAATCTCCGGCGCGACCCCAACAACGGGGCTTGGTATGCGGCGAGCTACCACTGGCACGACGACGCGGACTACGAGAGGCAGATCAGCGGCGAGAATGGCGACGGCCTCTTCGCGAAACTGCGTGACGCGACGGCGAAGCGGATCAAGGCGGAGGACGACGCGCGCCTCGCCGCGTCCGAGGCCGCCCGTCTCGCCGCCGAGGAGGCGGCCAAGCGCAAGGCCCTCCTCGCGCAGATCGAGGAGGAGGCCGCCGAGCGGCTCGCCGTCGTCTCCGAGGTGAGGGGCGCGCGGGAGGAGATGCGCGCGGCGGACACGCTCTCCGCACGGGCGAACCGCCGGACGCGGGAGGACGCGCTCGCCTACGATTCCGACCGCGCCCGCCTCCTCGACGCGAGGATCGCGGAGGAGGAGGCGTTCAGCGACGCCAACCTCCACGGCGGCGTGGACGCGCGCGGCGAGCGTGTCAAGGGCATCGAGGCCTACGAGGCCGACATTGAGGCGTACGGGAGGGCGGTCGAGGCGCGCCGCCTCTCCGAGAGGATGGAGGCCGGCGACGAAACGCTGACCGCCGAGGAGCGCGGGGTCGCGGAGGATTACAACCGCGAGGTCGCGCGCAACCGCGACCACTTCGCGGAGCTCTCGGCGGCGATGCACGAGGCCGCGCGCCAGCTACCGCGCCTCCACCAGGCGTACCGCGCCCACGAGGACGCCATCGCCGAGCTCGACGCGCAGATGGCGCGGCTCGCCAAGGAGCACCGCGACAGGGCGGTCGAGATGGAGCTCGCGGAGGGCGAGCGCGCGTGGGGCGTCGGCGAGAGGCGGCGGTCGGCGGCCTACGCCCGCAAGGCGGACTTCGCGCAGGACGCCGAGGACAGGGCGCGGGCGGAGGAGGGCGCGGCCCTCATGGCGCGGTACGACGCCGAGGCGGCCGCCGACGCGGCGAAGCACGCGATGATGTCCGCCGTCCTCTCGAAGGGGGAGGCCGACCTGACGGAGGCCGAGCGTCGGTTCAAGGCCGCCCGCGAGCGGCACATGGGCGTGACGGACGACGTCGTCAACGACCTCGCGGTCAGGCGCGAGCGCGGCGAGACGACGGAGGAGGAGAACCGCCGGCTCGACGAGATCATGGAGGGGCGCGTCAACACCGCCGTCCAGAACCAGATCCTCGCCCGCAACCGGGGCGTCGCCGAGCAGATGGCCCTCGATTCGGGCGAGGCGGCGCGGTCGCGGGCGCAGGAGCGTCTCGTCGCGAACGAGGCGCGCGAGCACCGCTACGCGCTGGAGGACGAGGAATACGAGCGCGGGCGGAAGCTGCGGCGGGCGAACTCCGCCTCCTTCAGGTTCGCGGTCGCCGAGGAGAGAAACGCCGCCGCCGGCGCGAGGTTCGCCGACGCGGACGCGCTCGCCAAGGCCCTCGAATCGGGGAGCGCGAAGGGGCTGGGCGAGGCGCAGAGGCGCGTCTACGAGGAGAGCACGAGGCGGCGCGATGGCGAGGGCGAGGACGACTACATCGCCCGGCTGAAGCTCTTCGAGGCGAAGGTCTACCGCGCGCGGGACGAGGCGCGGGAGCGCGTGGTCGCGACGCGGGACGAGATGGACGGGCTGAAGGTCGAGCGGGAGAACCGCGAGGCGTCCTTCCTCTTCGACGCGCGCCGGGAGGGCAACCGCCTCACGCAGCTCGGCCTCGGCGGCGGCGACGCCGTCCGCTGGCAGCAGGCCCAGGCGAGCGACATCCACGAGCTGCTCGGCGTCTCGCGGCAGAGCCTCCGCGTGATGAGGAACTTCGCGGGCAGGCCGTTCCACGGCGTCGGACGGGCGGCGTGGCGGTGACCGCGGTTTGGAAAACGGAAAGGAAAGGAGCGTTGGAGAGATGGACGACGGATGCTATGGCCAGGTGACGAAGATCCCGTTCGAGACGAACGTCCGCAACGAGACGTTCGGCGAGGCGCACGTCATCGAGGTCGAGGTCTTCGGCAAGTGGGACGACCTCGTCGACCAGATCGTGCCGGGGCGGCAGATGCCCGCGAACTACCTCTCGTCGTCGATGCCGCCGTCGATGTATGTGAAGTCCGTCCAGCTCTCCCGCGACGACGGCGAGACGTGCCTCGCGAGGGTGCAGCTCGTCCAATGCCCGGACGGCGCGAAGAAGCCCTACGGCGAGACGTGGGAGGTCTCGATGGAGGCCGTCTCGCACAGGCTCCTGCGCCACCCGCTCTTCGCCCCGTATGGGACGGTGCAGGACTGGATCATGAAGTGGGAGGACACGCCCGCGAGGCTCAAGACATACGCCTACAAGGACGGCGAGGAGGCGAAGACGGGCTTCCAGTTCGAGGACACGGACGGGGATTCCTCCTACGACCCCGACGGCGTGGTGAGGCTCACGCGCCCGAAGATGTCCTCGGACGCCGGGCGCGTCTTCGCGGCCTACTGCGAGGCGTCCCTCTCCGGCATCGACGGCTACAACGAATACCTCCCCGTCGTTCGGCACACCTCGCAGTATCTGCGGCTGCCGGGGGCGGACTACGACGACAGGACGGGCGTGTGCGTCGGCGGCAAGGTGTCGGGGCTGGAGAGCGTCGGCACGTTCGACGAGCCGGGGCTGACGCTCGCCGGGGCGCGGTTCTCGGACGGGATGTGGTTCAAGTCTCGCGACACGTTCGCGGTCAACGCGGACGGGACGGCCACGCGCAGCGAGGAGTGGACGTTCTTCCGGGACAAGACGAAGTTGTGGATCTACTCGGAAGACCCCAAGGCGGCACTGGGGGCGTGAGGCCGTGGCGTGCGACATCGACATCCCGAGGGAGCCCAACGTCGGCGACGCGCTGACGGCGGACTGGGGCAGGAAGGTCGTCAAGTGCCTGCGCAGCCTCCGCCCCATCGACGGGCGGAACGTGAGGACGCGCACGACCTCCCTGGGGACGGTGATCTCCGCCGACGGGGGCGGGGCCAAGTCCGAGGCGAGGGCGTCGGCGAGCCCCTTGCTTCCGTTCACCGTCCGCCACCGCCGGGACGCCGAGGACGCGGAGAAGTCCGAGTGGCAGATCTACATCCCGAAGGGGTGCGCCACGCTCGTTCAGGGCGTGGGCTTCGATGCGCGGGAGTATGTCGTCGAAAACGCCGACGGCGAGACGGGCGACGAAATGAACGAGGGCTGGTTCCGGCTCGACCTCGCGGAGGGCGACAGCGACATCCTCCGCCTTGACGAAAGCCTCGGCAACCGCGTCGCCCGGCGGTGGGGGGTGTGGGCGTCGTTCATGCCCTGGCCCATCGTCAAGGCCGGGTCGGCGAAGGTGGCCGGGGCGGCGGAGTGGAAGAAGGTCGCGAACGTGTGGGAGGTCTCGTATTCGGACGAATCCGACGAGGGCGCGGGCGAATCCGTCGAGAGGCGGGTGGAGCAGCTCTTCACGGGGACGGTCGAGGTCACGCGGGACATCTCGTCCGCGTTCTCCATCGAATACGCCCTCGACGACTACGAGGCGAAGGAGCCGGCCGTGACGGCGAGGATCGTCAACCAGCACCTCCGCGTCGGGAGGCTTTACAAGGAGGTCGCCGAGCCGACGCAACTCCCCTCCGGGGCGAAGTCCGCGTGGGCGCGCGTCGACCACGCCGACGAGACCGTCGCGCTCTCGGTCGTGTTCGACCCCGAAGGGACGGAGGCCGAGAGCGACGACGACAAGACCGTCGTCAAGCTCTACTCGCTCGACGCGGACGAGGAGGGCGGCGTCCCGTTCGTCAAGGAGGACAGCCGCGAGACGCTCGACGACCTCCCGTTCTACACGAACGCCCCCGACACGTCCGACGCCTCGTCCGGCGCGGCGGAGGCTTGAGGACGCGCCATGCTCACGGAGAAGGGACACTACAGGCACGTCTCCCAGGAGGCTTTGCGCAACGTCTCGGTCAAGGGACGGCCCTACCCCCTTCGGAACGAGAGGCTCGTCCTCCTCGGCGAGGACGAGGCGTTCATCGAGGAGTCGATCCGCGAGAGGGCCTACCTCCAGCCGACCTCCTCGCAGTTCGAGAGCCTGACGTATTACCACGAGACGGATGACGACGGGCAAAGGACGGGCAAGACCGTCACGACCTACTCGGACAACTTCGCGCCCTACGCCGAGCGGATCAGGGAAATCCTCGGCTCAATGGGGCTCCTGACATCCGATATAGGCATCAAGGGCGAGCACAGGGTGGGCGGGAAAACCGTCGCCGAGAGGATCGGGGATCTCATCAAATACTGGACGTGGTACGACCCCGCGCGCCTCGCGGAGATCCCCAGCCCGGAGTTCGTCACCCTCATCGACTGGCGCAAGGACGCGTCCGCGACATCATCGTCCTCCTCCGCGACGGAGGAAACCTCGTCGGAATCATCCTCGGAGGAGGCCGAAGCCGAAGGCGGGGGCGGGACGGCGGACGAAGCCACCCGCCCGACGCGGGTCTGCCGCTTCCCGTTCAACGCGAGCGTGACGAACCGCGTGTTCGCCGACCTCGACCACCTCCAGTCGCTCGAGCTCGTGATCGGGAGCATGAACTCCGTCGGCATCTCCACCCTGCGCTTCGACGCGCACAAGGAGGACACGACCGCTTCGGGTCACAACCTGAACGGCGACTGGAGCGTGTCGTCCTTCTCGCGCATGGACGGCGTTTCATGGTCGACGTATGACAGTTGCTGGTTTCTCGCGAAGGAGGATGCTTCATCGTACACCTCCCTTGGGGAGGTTGTCTGGTCGAAGTCGGCGACAGTCTGCGACAGCCGCGTGGCGTCGCTCTTCGTCGGCAAGAAGCGCGCGATCCGCAACGCGGCGG
>CAVEND010000003.1:0-18318 GCA_963616865.1 Faecalibacterium prausnitzii
TTTGGGCATCACTCTCAACATGCTCGAACTTGCCCCTCCACCCCCGCCGCCATTCGCTTTGATTGCGACTCATCTTGGTAGGGCGCGGCGTCCTCGACGCGCCGCGATGCGTTGGGGCGACGTGAGGGACGTGAGAGACTTAAGGGACGTAAGGGGAAAACGAAGCTTGTAAAAAGGTGTGTGAGGAAGCGGGAGGGGCGGCTTCGCGCCGAGCGGAGTGAGGGGTGGCTTGCGGCGCATCGCGCCCTACCCTCCCGCACCAGGCACTAAGCACTCCGCACTCCGCACTCCTCACTCCGCACTTTTCCACGCACTTTTCCACCCTTCCACTTTCCCACTCTTCCACTCTTCCACGACAACCGCCGAAGCGGGAGGAAAATATGGTATAATAAACCGAATTAGGAGACGAACATGGCGGAGACAAAAGTAGGCATTGTGATGGGGTCGGATTCCGACTGGCCGCAGGTGAAAAAAGCGTGCGAGACGCTCGACTCGTTCGGCGTCGCGTATGAGACGCGCGTCATCAGCGCCCACCGCACGCCGCAAGCGGCGCTTGATTATTCGCGGACGGCCGAGGAGCGGGGACTCAAAGTCATCATCGCCGCCGCCGGCGGGGCCGCGCATTTGGGCGGCGTTCTGGCGGCGGGAACCGTCCTGCCCGTCATCGGCATCCCCATGCCGGGCGGCGCCCTGAACGGGCTTGACGCCCTCTACGCGACGGTGCAGATGCCCTCCGGCGTTCCCGTCGCGACGGTCGCGTGCGGCTCGGCGGGCCCCGTCAACGCCGCGCTCCTCGCCGTTCAGATCCTCGGCACGGCCGACGAAACCCTGCGCGGGAAGTTCCACGACCACAAACGCCGCCTCGCGGAGAAGGTCGCCGCCGCCGACGCGGGCATCCACGCATGAGACGCGCGCTCGTCACAGGCGGGGCCGGGTTCATCGGCAGTCACCTCACCGAACGCCTCCTCGCGGAGGGTTACGCGGTCGTCGTCCTCGACAACCTCTACACGGGGCGCGTGAAGAACCTCGACTTCGCCTTGGGCAACCCCGCGCTCACGTTCGTCGAGGGCGATGTCCGCACGATCTCCATCGAGGACTCGTGCTTCCTCCATCCCTTCGACGAAATCTACAACCTCGCCTGCCCCGCCTCGCCCATCCACTACCAGGCGACGCCGCTCGCGACGCTGGAGACGTCGCTCAAGGGCATCGAACTCTCGCTGCGTCTCGTGAAGCGCGACGGCGCGAAGCTCCTGCACGCCTCGACCTCCGAGGTCTACGGCGACGCGCTCGTCCATCCGCAGCACGAGCATTATTTCGGCAACGTCAACACCCTCGGCATCCGCTCGTGCTACGACGAGGGCAAGCGCGTCGCCGAGACGTGGGCGGTCGATTACGTCCGCGCCTTCGACGTGGACGCGCGGCTCGTTCGCATCTTCAACACCTACGGGCCCAAGATGCATCCCCAGGACGGGCGCGTCGTCTCGAACTTCATCATGCAGGCCTTGCGCGGCGAGGCTCTGACGCTCTATGGCACGGGGGAGCAGACGCGCTCCTTCCAATACGTCTCCGACCTCGTGGAGGCGTTCCGCCGCTACATGGCCTTGCCGAAGGACGCGGTTCGCGCGTTCGCGTCCGCGCACTCGTTCGACATCCCCGTCATCAACGTGGGCAACCCCGGCGAGTTCACGATCCGCGCCCTCGCCGAGAAAGTCCTCACGCGCCTCGGCCGGCCGTTGGACGCGATGCGCTTTCTGCCGCTTCCCGGCGACGACCCCAAGGTGCGCCGCCCCGACATCACGCTCGCGAAGGAGCTGCTCGCGTGGGAACCCACGGTGGCGCTCGACGAGGGGCTTGAAAAAACCATCGACTACTTCAAGGGAGTTTGAGAGAAAAATATGGATATCGTCTGTCTCGACTTGGAAGGGGTGCTTGTCCCGGAGATTTGGATCGAGTTCGCGAAGAAGACCGGCATCGACGACTTCCGCCGCACGACACGCGACGAGCCGGACTACGACAAGCTCATGCACTACCGCATCGACCTCCTGAACAAGCACAAGTTGGGGCTTCCCGAGCTCACCGAGGTCATTTCGACGATCCACCCGCTCATCGGGGCGCACGAGTTCCTCGACAAGCTGCGCGAGCGGACGCAAGTGCTCATCCTCTCGGACACGTTCGACCAGTTCGGCCGTCCCCTGATGCGCAAGCTCAACTGGCCGTCGCTCTTTTGCAACTCGCTCTTCGCCGACGAAAAAGGCCACGTCACGGGCTACAAGCTCCGCTGCCCGCACACGAAGCTCACGACCGTCAAGGCGTTGCAGAGCTGCGGCTTCGAGACGATCTGCGCGGGCGACAGCTACAACGACCTGGAGATGATCCGGGCCTCGAAGGCGGGCTTCCTCTTCCGCTCGACGGACGCGATCAAGGCGCAGAACCCCGACATCCCCGCGTTCGAGACCTACGACGACTTCCTGGAGGGAATCTTCAATGCTCTCGGATGACATCCGCGACCTCTGCCGCGCCCGCCGCGCCGTCATCCTCGCGCACAACTACACGCGCGGCGAGGTGCAGGACGTCGCCGACTTCACGGGCGACTCGCTGGAGCTCGCGCGGAAGGCGACGACCGTCGAAGCCGACGTGATCGTCTTCTGCGGCGTCTACTTCATGGCGGAGACGGCGAAGATCCTCAACCCGTCGAAGAAAGTCCTCATCCCCGACCCCTCGGCCGGTTGCCCGATGGCGGACATGGTGTCCGCCGAGGACGTCCGCCGCGAGAAGGCGAAACACCCCGGCGCCGTCGCCGTCTGCTACGTGAACTCGACGGCGGAGGTGAAGGCCGAGTGCGACCTCTGCGTGACGAGCGGCAACGCCGAGCGCGTCATGGCGACGATCCCCAAGGGGCGCGAGATCATCTTCGTCCCCGACTCGCATTTGGGCGACTACCTCTCGCGCCGCGAGGGGCGCGACTACATCCTCTGGCCGGGCTATTGCCCGACGCACGCGCGGCTCTCCAAGGCGACCATTGACGCGGCGCGGGCGGCGCATCCCGGCGCCCCCGTCCTCGTCCACCCCGAATGCGCGCGCGATGTCGTCGAGGCCGCCGACGCGGCGCTCTCGACGGGCGGCATGTGCGCGTGGGCGCGGTCGAGCGCGGCGAAGACCATCCTCATCGGAACGGAGACGGGGCTTCTCCACCGCTTGCGCCGCGAGAACCCCGACAAGACGTTCATCCCCCTCTCGGACGCGCTCGTCTGCCCCAACATGAAGAAGACGACGCTTCAAAACCTTTTCGAAACGTTGCGCGACACGGCGAACGAGGTGACCGTCGACGAGGCGGTCGCCACGCGCGCGCGCCGCGCCATCGAGGCCATGCTGGCCATCGCTTAAACTTAAAAGTAAGGAGACTCCATGAAAACATTGCTTCTCGCCTCCCTGGTCGGACTTCTCTCCGCGACGTCTTTTGCCGCGCCCATCACGGGGAAACACACCTTCTCCGTCGGGGAGGACGCGTTCCTCTTGGACGGCAAGCCCTTTGTCATCCGCTGCGGCGAAATGCACTTCGCCCGCATTCCGAAGGCGTATTGGCGCCAGCGGTTGCAGATGGTCAAGGCGTGCGGGTTCAACGCCGTGTGCGCCTACATGTTCTGGAACTACCACGAGCCCGTGCGCGGCCGCTACGAGTTCTCCGGCGAGAAGGACGTCGTCGAGTTCTGCCGCCTCGCGCAGGAGGAGGGGCTGTGGGTCGTCCTGCGCCCCGGCCCCTACACGTGCGCCGAGTGGGAGTTCGGCGGCCTCCCGTGGTGGCTCTTGAAGGACGCGGACATCCGCCTGCGCTCGTCCGACCCGCGCTACCTGAAGCCCGCGTGCGACTACCTCCACGCGGTCGGCAAGACGCTCGCCAATTCGCAGGTGACGCGCGGCGGCAACATCCTCATGGTGCAGGTCGAGAACGAGTATGGCTTCTGGGGGAGCGACAAGGACTACATCCGCAAGCAATACGAGGCGATCCGCTCCGCCGGGTTCGACGTCCCCGCGTTCTTCTGCAACGCGGCCTACAACCTTCCGCAAGGTCTCATCGACGAGCTCTTCCTCGTCGTCAACTTCGGCTCGAACCCGCGCAACGCCTTCGACCAGCTCCGCAAGGTGCGCAAGTCAGGGCCGCTCATGTGCGGCGAGTATTACCCCGCCTGGTTCGACAGCTGGGGCGAGCGGCACAACGTCAAGGGCTCGGCGCAGTGCCTCGCCGATCTTGACTACATGCTCCAGCACAAGGCCTCCTTCTCCGTCTACATGGCGCACGGCGGGACGAGCTTCGGCTGGTGGGCGGGGTGCAACGCGCCGTTCCGCCCGCAGACGTCGAGCTACGACTACGACGCGCCCGTCTCCGAGGCGGGGCTCAAGCACCCGGAGAAGTTCGCCGCGATGCGCAACCTCTTCGCGAAGTATCTGAACCCCGGCGAGAAGATTCCCGACGCGCCCGCCGCCCCCGCGTTCCAGAGCGCGGTCTGCGAGGCGACGCCGGAGAAGGCGTCCCTCTGGAACGTCCAAAAGGCGAAGGGCGTGGCGAAGTCGTCGAAAACGCCGCTCTCCTTCGAGGAGATCGACTTGGGCTACGGCTACTGCGTCTACCGGACGACGATCCCCGCCGGCGTGGGCGGCGAGTTGAAAGCGGATGTCCGCGACTTGGGCGTCGTCCGCGTCAACAAGAAGGTCATCGGCTTCTTTGACCGCCGCTTCCCGAAGGTGTCGCTCAACATCAAGGCCGCCGACGCGCCGCGCTCGTTGGAGATCCTCGTCGAGCCGATGGGTCGCTACAACTTCGGCCACATCATGCACGAGTCGCGCAAGGGCGTCATTGGCAAGGTCACGCTCGGCGGCGCGGAACTCACCAACTGGGAAATGTTCCCCGTCAACCTCAACGAGGACAAGCGCGGTGGCCTCGCGAAGATCGGGCCTTTCGGCGCGTCGAGCGGCCGCGCGTCGAGCGGCGCGGTCTACCGCTATTTCGTGAACCTCAAGGCGCAGGACACCTACCTCGACATGCGCGACTGGAAGCGCGGGCAAGTGCGCGTCAACGGACACTGGATCGGCCGCTACTGGTCGATTGGCCCGACGCAGACAATGTATGTGCCGGGGTGCTGGCTCAAAGAGGGCAAGAACGAGATCGTCATCATCGACGTCGTGGGCGTCGAGCCGCCGGACGCGCTCACCTTTGTGACGACGCCGATCCTTGGCGAGATGCGCCCCGACACGGACTACTTCTCGTTCCAAGCCCGCCCGAAACTCACGGAGAAACTTTCCAACCCCGTCCACGAGGGTGAGTTCGCCAACAACACGACGCGGCAGGACGTCCGCTTCAAGAAGCCCGTCCGCGGCCGCTACTTCGCGCTGGAGTCGCTCAACGCCTGGGACGGGCGCGAATACGCCGCCTGTGGCGAGATCGACCTCGTGGACGGCGAGGGCAAGAACATCTCCCACGCGAAGTGGTCCATCGCCGCGTGCGACTCCGAGGAGCGTCTCGCCGAGGACGGCAGCGCGGAGAACCTCGTCGACGGGCAGACGGCGAACCTCTGGCACACCGAGTGGAAGGCGAAAAGCCCCAACCACCCGCACTACTTCGTCATTGACTTGGGTCAGGAGGAGACGGTCGGCGGCATGAACTTCACGCCGCGCCAGTCGAACGGCGCCGGGCGCATCCGCCGCTACCGCGCCTACGTCTTGGACGCGATCAAGACGAAATGATTTTCAATCAACAACAAAAAACAAACAAAATGAAAAACAAAAAATTGTTTTTGGTGGCCGCGACGGTTCTGTGCGCGGCGGGTGTTTTTGCGGCGCAGGAGGGCGGGACCCCGCCCTATCCGAACTTCGGCCTGCCTCGCGTGGACGAGATGCTCTTCCTCGTTTTGCAGATCGGCGTCATCATCTTCGCGGCGCGGTTGGGCGGCGCGGTCGCCTCGCTCTTCAAGCTCCCGTCGATCCTCGGCGAGCTCGCGGCGGGCATCGTGATCGGCCCGTGGGCGTTGGGCGGCATCGGCTTCGGCGACGGGCTTTTCGCCTCCGGGCTTTTCCACGGCGCCGCGTTGCGCGAGATTGGTCAGGCGACCGGCGTGATGCCGGACGCGACGACGCCCGCGCTCTACGGCATTGCGACGTTGGCCTCCGTGATCCTCCTCTTCCTCTCCGGCCTTGAGACGAACTTGAAGCTCTTCATCCGCTACTCGTTCGTCGGCCTCATGGTCGGCCTCGGCGGCGTGATCGTCTCGTTCCTGTTCGGCGACCTCTGCGCGATCTACCTGCTGCCGGAGTTCTTCGAGCACTTCGCCTACCTGAAGGGGCTGCCGCTCGCGGAGGCGATGACGAAGGAGGCCCCGCTCTACATGGGCATCATGTCCACGGCGACCTCGGTCGGCATCACGGCGCGAATCCTCTCCGAGAAGAAGAAGATGGACTCGGAGGAGGGCGTCACGATCATGGCGGGCGCGGTCATCGACGACGTCTTGGGCCTCATCGTCCTCGCCATCGGCAACGGCATCATCGCGGCGAACCACGCGGCGGCGAAACTCGGCGGCGCGGCGGGCGCGATGGACTGGGGCGCGATCGGCCTCGTCGCCCTCAAGGCGTTCGGCATCTGGCTCGGCGCGACGGCGATCGGCCTCCTCGCCGCGCGCTACATCGCGAAGTTCCTGAAGGCCGCGTTCAAGAGCCCCGTCGTCATCGCGACGATGGCCTTCGGCCTCGCGCTCGTCCTCGCCGGCTTCTTCCAGTTCATGGGGCTCGCGATGATCATCGGCGCCTACGTGATGGGTCTCGCGCTCTCGCGCACCGACCTGAAGCACCCGATTCAGGAAATGCTCACGCCCGTCTACACGTTCCTCGTGCCGATCTTCTTCTGCTCGATGGGCATGATGGTGGACGTGACCGCGCTCTGCTCGAAGCCCGTGCTCATCTTCGGCGGCATCTACACCGCGCTCGCCATCGCGGCGAAGGTGATTGGCTGCATGGTCCCCTCGCTCTTCTGCGGCTTCAACTTGCTTGGCGGCTTGCGCGTCGGCGCGGGCATGGTGCCGCGTGGCGAGGTCGCGCTCATCATCGCGGGTCTCGGCCTCTCGACCGGCTACCTCACGCAGGAGATCTTCGGCATCGGCATCTTGATGACGCTCGTCACGACCGTCGTCGCGCCGCCCGCGCTCGTCGGCCTCTTCGCGCCGAAGAAGAGCGGCGTCCGCCATCCGAAGAAGAACCACGACAACTCGCGCCCCGTCGTCTTCGAGCTCTCCTCCCCCGACATCGCCGCGCTCATGCTCGACAAGCTCGTCAAGGAGTTCCGCGACGAGGGCTTCTTCACGTCGCTCCTCTCGAAGGAGGACAGCATCTGGGAGATCGCCATGGACGACATGGAGCTCTCCGTGCGCCGCGACGGCAACGTGATCGAGGTCTCCTGCACGCCGGCCGAGGAGGCCATCGTCATGACGGCGTGGATGGAGGTCGCCTCCGAGATGAACGACCTCGCCCGCCAGATCTCCAAGCCCATCCGCCGCGAGGACGTCGCGCCCATGCCCCCGGAGGAGGCCGCCGCCAAGAACCGCCTCTCCGGCAGCGCGCGGCGCATCCTCCAGTCGTTCGTCATGCTGCCGACGTTCCGCGTCGCGACGAAGAAGGAGGCCATCGAGAAGTTGATCGCCGAGATCGCCGCCGCCCAGCCGTCCGCCGTCAAGGACCTCGCCGCCGCGACGGAGGCCGTGTTGCGCCGCGAGGCGTCGATGCCCACCGGCCTTGACCACGGCATCGCGGTCCCGCACGGCCGCAGCCCCTCGGTGGAGGGCATCGTCGGCGCGGTCGCCATCCTCGACAACACCGACGCGCCCGGCGGGTGCGTCGCCGACTACGAGACCATCGACCACACGCCCGTCAAGATCGTCGTCCTGACCATCGCCAACGACACGGCGCAGACGCCCTACCTGCAGTTGATGAGCTTCATCTCGAAGGCGCTCCGCGTCGACAACGGCTACGAAAAACTCGCCGCCGCGAAGTCCGCCGAGGAGATGCGCCGCTTCTTCAAGGAGGCGCGCGGTTGAGGACTCTCGTCGTCATCCCGACATACAACGAGCGCGCGAACATCGAACAGATGGCGCGCGCCGTTTTGGGTCTCGGGGTCCCCGACCTCGGGATCCTGTTCGTGGACGACAACTCGCCCGACGGCACCGGGACGATTGCCGACGAGTTGAGCCGCGAGGACGCGCGTGTCCGCGTCCTCCACCGCGAACGCAAGGAGGGGCTGGGGCGGGCGTATCTCGACGGCTTCGCCCACGCGCTTTCCCTTGGCGCGGAGCGCGTCATCCAGATGGATTGCGATTTCTCGCACAACCCCAAAGACATCGAGAAACTTCTCGCGTCCGACGGCGACCTTGTCATCGGCTCGCGCTACGTCCCCGGCGGCGCGACGCCGGGCTGGCCTTTCAAGAGGCGGCTCATCTCGCGGTTGGGCGGCCTCTTCATCCGCGCCGTCACGCACCTCCCCGTCCGCGACCCGACGGGCGGCTTCAAGTGTTGGAAGGCCGCGCTTTTGCGGGACATCGACTTCAATCAAGTCTCCTCCAAAGGCTATTCGTTCCAACTGGAGATGAACGTCATCGCGTGGCGCAAGGGCGCGGCGATCCGCGAGGTGCCGATTGTCTTCACGGATCGCGTGGCGGGTTCGTCCAAAATCACCCCCGGCATCGCGCTGGAGTCGATTCGCGTCGCGTGGGCTTTGCGCCCTCGGCGGCACGCGGGGTGAGCGATGAAAGAGAAGCCCCTCGTTTGGCCCCGGTTGAGCCGCGCCGCCGACAAGCGCGTCCTTGACATTCTCCACTCCGGCCGCGTCAACTACTGGACGGGTTCCGTCGGGCGGGAGTTCGAGCGCGCGTGCGCCGATTACCTTCACGTCAAACGCGCCCTCGCGGTCGCGAACGGCTCGCTCGCGCTGGAACTTGCCCTTTTATCGTTGGGCGTCGGCCACGGGGATGAGGTCATCGTCACGCCCTATTCCTTCCGCGCCTCGGCGACGTGCGCGGCGCGTGTCGGCGCGAAGATGGTGTTCGCCGACGTGGGCGAGGATCACCTCCTCTCCGCCGAGACGATTGAGAAATGCGTGACACCGCGCACAAAGGCCGTCGTCGTCGTCCACCTCTACGGCCAGGTCGTCGAGATGAAGCCCATCCTCGCGCTCGCGAAAAAACGCCACTTCGCCGTCGTCGAGGACTGCGCCCAATGTTGGGGCGGCACATACGACGGGAAGAAAGTCGGCACGCTCGGCGACGTCGGTTGCTTTTCCTTTTGCCAGTCGAAGCAGATCACGACGGCCGGGGAAGGGGGGCTTGTCGTCGCCCGCGACAAGAAGGTTTTGGAGCGCGTCGAGTCGTTGCGCGACCACGGCTGGGTCGTCGGCTCGCAACCGAAAACGTTTGACCTCATCGGCACGAACGCGCGTCTCACGGAGATCCAAAGCGCGGTGGGGCTTGCCGAGTTGGAACGCTTCGAGACGTGGAACGCGCCGCGTCGCCGCCGTTTCGCGACGATGCTTTTAGATGCCCTCGCCTCCCATCCGCTCGTCCGCGCCACGGGCGTTGACACAGCGCGGCGGCGGGCGAGTTTCTATTTGGTGCCGTTCGTCCTTGACGCGGGGAAACTCACCTGTTCCGTCTCGGACTTCATCGAGCGGTTGCAAGCCTCGGGCGCCCTCGCCTACAAGATCATGTGGCCGCTTCTTTCCCCCACGCCCGTGGCGAAAAGCCTCCACGAAAACACCGTCGGCTTTTGGGTGCATCCGAGTTTGCGCGTCGCCGACATCCGCCGGACGATTGCCGTCTTCCGCCGCGTGGCGCGCGCGTGTTCGCGTTAAGTCATGTCCGATTTCGTCCACCTCCACGTCCACACGACCTACTCGCTCCTCGACGGGCAGTGCCAGATCACGCCGCTCGTCAAGAAGGCGCGTTCGCTCGGCATGGGGGCCCTCGCCGTCACCGACCACGGCAACCTCTTCGCGCTCAAAAGTTTCTACGATGCGTGCCGCTCGAAGAACGACAAGGTGTTTGGCGCGTTCGCGTCAAAGACCATCAAGCCGATTCTGGGGTGCGAGGCGTATGTGACGAGCACGGGCGATTACACCTCCCGCGACAAGTCGGAGCTCCGCCACCACCTCTGCCTGCACGCGCTCAATTTGACGGGCTACCACAACCTCGTTCGTCTCATCAGCGAGGCGCACATCCACGGCTTCTACATGCGCCCGCGCATCGACATGGCGCTCTTGGAGAAGTATCACGAGGGGCTTCACTGCTCGTCGGCGTGCGTGGCGGGCGACGTTCCGCGCGCGCTCGCGGCCGGCCGCGTGGACGAGGCGGAGCGGCTCGCCCGACGCTACAAGGAGATTTTCGGCGCGAACTATTCCCTGGAGGTCATGCTCCACAAGGCCGTCAAGACGGGCGCGGACGTTCCCGCCACGGCGCAGCAGGAGTTCCTCGACCTTTATGCGCGGCAGTTGCGCATCCTCAAAGGGACGCTGGAACTCGGCAAAAAGTTGGGCATCCGCGTCATCGCGACGAACGACGTCCACTTCCTCGACGCGGACGACGACGACTCGCACGACGTCCTCCTCGCGCTCTCGACGGGCAAGAAGATGTCCGACGAGAAGCGCATGGTCTACACGGGGCAGGAGTTCTTCAAGACCGAGGAGGAAATGCTCGCGCTTTTCCCGGAATGCCCGGAGGTCGTCGCGAACACGCGCGAGGTGGCGGAGATGGTCGAGGACTACGAACTCGACTCGCCGCCGATCATGCCCAAGTTCGCGATTCCGCTCTCCTTCGGCACGGAGCAGGGCTACGCGGACAGGTTCGACGAGGACGCGCTCAAAGCCGAGTTCAACGCGCAGAAGGAGGGCAACTTCGACCGCCTCGGCGGCTACGAGAAGGTGCTGCGCATCAAGTTCGAGGCCGACTACCTCGCGACGCTCGTTTGGGCGGGCGCGGCGAAACGCTGGGGCGACAAGGACGGAAAGATCCCGGACGACGTTCGCGAGCGCGTCCAGTTCGAGCTCGACACGATCAAGCTCATGGGCTTCCCCGGCTACTTCCTCATCGTCTGCGACTACATCCGCGCCGCCCGCGAGGAATGCGGCGTCTGGGTGGGGCCGGGGCGCGGCTCGGCGGCGGGCTCGGCCGTCGCCTACGCGCTGTGGATCACGAACGTGGATCCGCTCAAGTTCGACCTCCTCTTCGAGCGCTTCCTCAACCCCGACCGCATCTCGATGCCCGATATCGACGTCGACTTCGACGACGCGGGGCGCGAGCGCGTCCTCGACTACGTGACGCGCAAATACGGGGCGGATCACGTCGCGCACATCGTCACGTTCGGGCAGATGGCGGCGAAGTCGGCGATCAAGGACGTCGGGCGCGTCATGGACTACCCGCTCGCGGCGACGAACAAACTCGCCTCCTACGTCCCCAACACGCCGAAGGTCTCCTTCAAGTCCGCGACCTCGCCGACCGACAAGCACGGTGCGCCGAACAAGGACTTCTCGCCGGAGCTCGTCGCGTCGTTCAACTCGCCCGACCCCATCGTCCACACGCTGATGGCGCGCGCCGCGAGGTTGGAGGGGTGCATCCGCCAGCCGGGCGTCCACGCCTGCGGCGTCATCATCTCGCGGGACCCCATCGTCGAGACGCTGCCCGTCATGCCCACGCCGGAGAAGGGCGGGAAGAAGGGGAGCGGGGAACGGGGCGCGGAGACGGGCGACAAACTCCTGACGACGCAGTATGACGGCCACTTCGTCGAGCCGGTCGGCCTTTTGAAGATGGACTTTTTGGGGCTGAAGACGCTCACGGTCGAGAAGGAGTGCGTCGCGCTGTTGGGCAAGGACAACCCCCGCGTCCCCGCCGCGATCCGCAACGCTTCGGGCGAGCTCGACCCCGACCTCATTCCCGACGACGACAAGGAGACCTACGCGCTCTTCAGCCGTGGCGAGACGACGGGGCTTTTCCAGTTCGAGTCGCCCGGCATGAAGAAGTGGCTCATCGCCCTCCAGCCCGAGCGGCTCACCGACCTCGTGGCGATGAACGCGCTCTACCGCCCCGGCCCGATGGACTACATCCCCAGTTTCGTCGCGCGCAAGCAGGGGACGGAGCCCGTCACCTACGACCATCCGCTCATGGAGGGTCGCCTCAAAGACACCTACGGCGTCACCGTCTACCAGGAGCAGGTCATGCTCCTCTCGCGCGACCTCGCCGGCTTCTCGCGTGGCGACTCGGACAAACTCCGCAAGGCGATGGGCAAGAAACTCATCGACGTCATGAACGCGCTGAAGGCGAAGTTCGTGGACGGCTGCCTCGCGAACGAAAAGTTCCGCGTCGAGAAATGGGCGGACGAGGCGGAGGCGCGGAAACTCATCGAGAAGATTTGGAAGGACTGGGAGGCGTTCGCGTCCTACGCCTTCAACAAGTCGCACGCCGTCTGCTACGCTTGGATCGCCTACCAGACGGGCTATTTGAAAGCGCACTACCCGGCCGAGTTCATGTGTGCGCAAATCTCGTCGGAAATCGGGAACTTCGACAAACTCCCCGGCTTCGTCGCCGAGGCGCGTGACATTGGGCTGGAGTTGCTTCTCCCCGACGTGAACGAGTCGGGGGCGCGGTTCGTTCCCGCGAAAAACTCCAAGGGCATCCGCTATGGCTTGGGCGGCATCAAGGGCGTGGGGAGCGCGGCGGCGGAGGCCATCGTCGCCGAGCGCGAGGCGAACGGGCCCTACACAGGCTTCCTCGATTTCTGCTTGAGACTCGGCGGCTCCAACCTCGTCAACAAGCGCGTCCTTGAAAACTTGACGCGCACGGGGGCGTTCTCCTCATTGGAACCCAACCGCGCTAAACTCTTTTACAACATCGAATACGCGCTCAAACGGGCGCAGCAGAGCGCGAAGGAGAAGGCGAGCGCGCAGATGAGTTTCTTCGACGCGATGGGCAGCGGCGACAGCGCCGCCTCCGACGCGGATTTGGAGGACGCGCCGCCGTTCGCGCCGGCGGAGGATCTCAAAAACGAGCGCGACTTCCTCGGTGTCTACATCTCCGGCGACCCGCTCGCGTCGTGCCGCCGCCTGATCGAGGAGGTCTCGCGCCTCGCGGTGGGGGACTCGTCCGTTCCCTTTTCGCTCAACCTCATCGCGAAAACGCCGGAGCCGTCCGACGAGGAGGAGGAGAGCGAGGTGGACGTGGCGCCCACGGAGGGCGACGCGGAGAAGGCGGAGGGCGCGGAGGCGACCGTGGACGACCTCTTTTTGAAAGCCCCCGACAACGAGTGGACGCTCAAAGGGCTCGCCCGCGCGTCCGTCCGCGCCAAGGGCGACGTCAACTGGAGCGACAAATCACTCGTCAACCAGGCGGTCGCCCGCGCGAAGGATCGGATCAAGCGGCGGATGAAGAAGCAGGAGTTGAACCCGCTCCTCGCGAAGTCGCTGCCCGTCCGCGCCGTCGGCATCCTCACCTCGTGCGCGGTGAAACTCCCGAAGCCGCGCCCCGACGGCACGGTGGGCGACAAGTGGGCGATCCTCTCCATCGACGACGGCACGGGCGTCGCGGAGGCGATGTGCTACGCGCAGGCGTGGAAAGCGTCGAACGAGGGCGGGCGGATCGAGCGGTGCGTCGACCAACTCGTCCTCGTCTGCGGCGAGCTCGCCTACCGGGCGACTTACGACAAGGAGGACGCGCTCAAAGAGAACCCGCGCTTGGGTTCGCTCTCGTGGACGGTGCGCGAGATCCACCCGCTCGCGGAGGCGATGGGGCTTCTCTCGGACGCCTTGCGCGTGCGCCTCGACTACGCCGACGAGACGCTTCCCGCGAAACTCGCCCAGTTGCGCGAGACGCTGGCGAAAAGCCCCGGGGGCCTGCCCGTCGCGCTCGACCTCCGCTACCCGTCGGGGCGGACGCTCGACATCGACCTCGGCCCCTCGTGCCGCGTCGGACTCGACCTCGCGTTCCTCTCGGCGCTCGACAAGATTGTTCCGCAGTCGGCCGTTTCGTTCGCGCCGAAAGACATTTGGACATTGATGGACAAGGAGGAGAACCATGGATAACGCCTCGTGGTATGTGAAAACGGAGGACGGCAAGATCTACGGGCCGGCGACGGAGGCGCAGCTGCTCGCCTGGGCCGAGGACGGCCGCGTCCAGCCGACCGGCTTCCTCTCGCAGGATCGCCGCAACTGGCAGCCGTCGCAGTTGAAGGAGAGCCTCGCGATGGAGTGGCTCATCGAGCCGCAGCCCGGCAAGGTCTTCGGGCCGTTCAACCGCGCGTTCGTGAGCCGCCTCTTCAAGGACGGTTCCGCGCCGGCGGGGGCGAAGGTCTACCGCCTCCACAAGTTCCCCATCGACGAGGATCCGCCGCCCGTCGTCGTCGAGAAGATCGTCGAGAAAATCGTGGAGAAGCCGGTCGAGAAGATCGTCGAGAAGGTGGTCGAGAAGATCGTCGAGGTCGAAGTCCCCGCCCGTCACGAGATCGTCGTCCCCGATGTCGTCGAGCCGGTGGGCGCGGAGCCGCCGCCGTCGTCGCCGGGATCGGTCTTCAAGGGGCTTGACCGCGAGAAACTCGTCGCCTTGGAGGCGGCGGCGCGGCGCGAACTTGAGAAGGGGCGGCAGATGGGCTTTGGGAGCCGCCTGTTTGGAGGCCGCCGATGAGCCGCATCCTCATTGGTGTCACCGGGTCGATTGCCGCCTACAAGGCGGCGGAACTCGTGCGTCTCTTCGTGAAACGCGGCGACAGCGTCCGCGTCGTGATGACGGAGGCGGCGACGAAGTTCGTCACGCCGCTCACGTTCCAGACGCTTTCGAAAAACCCCGTCGGCGTCGAGATGTTCACGATGCCGCAGGACTGGTCGATCCAGCACATCGCCTACGCGGAGGCGGACGCGGCCATTGTCGCGCCCGCGAGCGCGAACACGATTGCGAAGTTGCGCGTGGGGCTGGCGGACAACCTCCTCACGTCGACGCTCCTCGCGACACGCGCCAAGATCTTCCTCGCGCCCGCGATGAACGTCGGCATGTGGGAGAACGCGGCGACGCGGGAGAACCTCGCCGTCCTCCGCGCGCGCGGCGTCGAGGTCATCGAGCCACGGACGGGGGATCTCGCCTGCGGCGTGTCGGCGAAGGGGCGCATGGAAGAACCCCTCGCCATCTTCAACCACGTCTGCTCTTTCTTATGAAAACGTTCGATTGCGACTATTTCATCGTCGGCTCCGGCATGGCGGGGCTGATGAGCGCGTTGCACCTCGCGCCCTACGGGAAGGTTCTCCTCGTCACCAAACGCGCCCTGAAGGACTGCAACTCCAACTTCGCGCAGGGGGGCATCTGCTGCGTGATGGACGAGAACGACTCGTTCGACAAGCACGCGCGCGACACGATGATCGCGGGCGCGTGGCTCGGCAAGAGCGAGGTCGTCCACGAGATCTGCTCCCACGCCCCGGAGGGCATCCACGACCTCATCGACTGCGGCGTCAAGTTCGCGAAGCGGCGCGACGGCTCGTGGGATTTGACGCGCGAAGGGGGGCACAGTGCGCGGCGCATCTTCCACGCGGGCGACATCACGGGCGAGAAGTGCGAGGCGGCGATGATCCGCTGCGTCAGGAAGACGGACGTCGACATCCGCGAGAACGCCATCGTCATCGACCTCATCATGTCGCACCGGCTGGGCTTGAAGGGCGAGAACCGCTGCCTCGGCGCCTACGTCCTCGACCGCCTCACGGGCGAGATCTACGCCGTCCGTTCGGCGAACACGATCCTCGCGACGGGCGGCTGCGGCAAGGTCTACCTCTACACGTGCAACCCCGACACGGCGACGGGCGACGGCATCGCGCTCGCGTGGCGGGCGGGGGCGAAGATCGAGAACATGGAGTTCATCCAGTTCCACCCCACGTGCCTCTACCATCCGCAGGCGAAGCGCTTCCTCATCTCGGAGGCCGTGCGCGGCGAGGGGGCGGAGCTCGTCAACGCGAAGGGCGTTCCCTTCATGCGGAACTACGACCCACGCGGCTCGCTCGCGCCCCGCGACATCGTCGCGCGCGCCATCGACTCGGAGATGAAGCGGACGGGTGCGCCGTGCATGTTCCTCGACATCCGCCGCAAGGGGCGCGACTACCTGAAGACGCGCTTCCCGAACATCTACCGGACGTGCATGGAGTTCGGCTTCGACATGGCGCGGGATCTCATCCCCATCGTCCCGGCGGCGCACTACACGTGCGGCGGCATTCAGGCGACGGCGGACGGGCGGACGTCGATCCGGGGGCTCTCGGCGGTCGGCGAGTGCGCCTCGACGGGGCTTCACGGGGCGAACCGCCTCGCGTCCAACTCGCTCATGGAGGCGCTCGTCTGCGCCCGGCTCTGCGCGGCGCGTCTCGCGGCGCATCCCGAGCGGTTCGGCAAGCGGTTGCCCGCGCTCCCCGACTGGAAGACCGGCCACGCCGTGCCGCCCGACGAGGCCGTCCTCGTCTCGCACATGTGGGACGAGATCCGCCGCCTCATGTGGGACTACGTGGGCATCGTGCGGACGAACAAGCGCCTCGCCCGCGCCGCGCACCGGCTCAAAACGCTCCGCCGCGAGATCCGCGACTACTACTTCCACTACCTCGTCACGCCCGACACGCTGGAACTCCGCAACCTCGCCGTCTGCGCGGAGTTGATCGTGAAGAGTGCGCAGAAGCGCCACGAGAGCCGGGGGCTTCACCACACGCTCGACTACCCGCGCCAGCTCAAAACCGCGAAGCAGACCGTCCTCGACGGCTTCAAGGGATGAGCCTCCTCGACCAGGCCCGCCGCGCGTTCGCGCCGCCGCTTCTCGCGGCGGTCACGGACATCGCCGAGCGGGTCCGCGAGTCGGGCGGTCGCGCCTGGCTCGTGGGCGGCGCGGTGCGCGACTTGCTCCTCGGCGAGGCGGCCGTCGGCGACGCGGATCTCGAAGTCTTCGGTTTGGCGGGGGATCGCCTCGCCGACCTCCTCTCAAAGGATTATCCATTCGAGGTCTGCGGCGTGTCCTTCGGAGTTATGAAGGTGAAGGGGCTCGCGCTCGACGTGTCGCTGCCGAGGCGCGAGTCGAAGTCGGGCGCGGGTCATCGGGCGTTCGACATCGCCGCCGACCCTACTCTCTCCGTCGCCGAGGCGTCGCGGCGGCGCGACTTCACGATCAACGCGATTTACCTCAATCCCCTCACGGGCGAACTTCAAGACCCGCACGGTGGCGTCGAAGATCTCAAAGCCCGCCGCCTCCGCGCCGTCTCGCCGCAGTTCGTCGAAGACCCCCTGCGCGTCCTCAGGGGAATGCAGTTCGCGGCGCGGTTCTCGCTCGCGGCGGATGCGGAGACGCTGGGTCTTTGCGCGCGTGTGGGATTGGAGGGCTTGCCACGCGAGCGGCTTTTCGACGAGTGGTCGAAGTTTCTCCTCAAAGGCCGTGACATGAGCGCAGGGTTGGAGTTCCTTAAAAAGTCGACGTGGCTTCGCTTCTTCCCGGAACTCGCCGCGCTCGTCGGGTGTGCGCAAGACCCCCATTGGCATCCGGAGGGCGACGTGTGGGAGCATACGAAGCGTTGCCTCGATGCGTTCGCGTCCTCGCGCACGGGCGAGCGGAAGGACGACCTCATCGTCGGGCTGGCCGTTCTCTGCCACGACTTCGGCAAGCCCCTGACGACCGCGTTCGATCCCGTCAAGGGGCGGCTTCGGAGTTTGGGGCACGACGAGAAGGGGCGTGAGCCGACGTTGACCTTTCTGCGGCGGCTCACGGAGGACGCGCAGATTTTGAAAGCGGTGCCGGAACTCGTCGCCGCGCACATGCAGCCGTTCGCGCTTTGGCGGGCGAAGGCGAAGGACGCGGCCGTGCGGCGGCTCGCGCTGAAAGTCGGCCGGCTCGACTGGCTCTTGCGCGTCGCCCGCGCCGACCAAGCCGGGTGTGGCGCGAACCGCAGCCGCTCCGCGTCGGCGGACGAGGACTTGGGCTGGCTTGAGGCGGCGGTCGCGCGGCTCGACGTCGCCGCCCACGCGCCGAAGCCGATCTTGCAAGGGCGGCACTTGATCGCGCTGGGTCTGAAACCCTCGCCGCAGTTCGGCACGATCCTGCGCGAAGCCTTCGAGGCGCAACTCGACGGCGCGTTCGAGGATCTGCCCGGCGCCCTCGCGTTCTTCCACAAATGGGTAAACTCCAGCAGAATGTGACGTATTGCGCGGGGGCGGAGAAATGGTATAATGGTGGAAGGTTAGAAAGGAAAAGAAGACCATGGTGAAAAAACTGTCTGTCGCGCTCGCCGCGCTTATGCTTGGC
>CAVEND010000004.1:0-17359 GCA_963616865.1 Faecalibacterium prausnitzii
ACGACGAAGACGACGGCCGCGAGGATGAGTCCGCCGTAGAACATGAGCCCGCCTTGGTCGACGCGGATGATCCGCTCCGGGTGCGCGGCGAACTCCGCCTGCCAATGCTCGACCACATACGCGAGGCGCGAGCCGACCACGCCGGAGACCATCAGCGAGACGACGAGCGACGAGAGGTCGCGCCGGCCGCTGAAGCGTTCCAAGAGCTGCCAGCACAGGAGGAAGCCGACGGCCATGCACGCGCCGTAGGTCTTCAAGTGGAGGAAGCCGATGTCGATGAGATCCGGGTGCATCGCGCCAGCGTCAGTGGATGTTGCCCCGCGAGGGGTGGCTCTTCGCCTTGGGCTTTTCGAGTTTCAGGAACGTCGCGAACCGCTCGATGGCCTCGGCGGGGACTTCCTCGCCGGTCGTGTCGGGCATCTCGCGCCAGTCGGGGGCCTCGGCGTGCGTGTGGTGGAACTTGGTCTTCGGCTGAACGAGGTCGCGGAGACGCGCCTTGAAAGCGTCCAGTCCCTCCCGCGTCAGGCACGAGACGGGAATCGGCTCGACGCCCGTCTTCTCGACGAACGTTTTGAGGTTCTCCGCCGATTCCGCCGCGTCCATCTTGTTGGCGACGACGAGCGTCGGCCGCTCGGCGAGCTCGATGGAATACTCGTCGATCTCCTGTTTGAGGACGCGGTAGTCGTCCCACGGCGTCCGGTTGTCGGTGCCGGCCATGTCGAGGACATAGACGAGGATCTTCGCGCGCTCCAAGTGCTTCAGGAACGCGAGCCCCAGCCCGACGCCCTTCGCCGCGCCCTCGATGATGCCGGGGACGTCCGCCAAGGCGACGCGGGCGAAGTCGTCGTAGAGGATCGTCCCGACCATCGGGTTGATCGTCGTGAAGGGGTAGTTCGCGATCTTCGGCGTCGCCGAGGAGAGCGCGGCCAGGAGCGACGACTTGCCGGCGTTCGGGAAGCCGAGAAGCCCCGCGTCGGCGATGGTCTTCAACTCCAGTTTGAGCCGCCGCTCCTCGCACGGCCCGCCCGGCGTGTGCTCCGTCGGGGCCTGGTTGACGGCGCTCTTGAAGTGGACGTTCCCGTAGCCGCCCGCGCCGCCCTTCGCGACGATGGCCTTCTGCCCCGGCGCGGCGAGATCCGCGAGCAGCTCGCCCGTCTCCGCGTCGTAGATCTCCGTCCCGAGCGGCACGGGGATGACGAGATCCTTGCCGCGCTTGCCGAACATCCGCTGCGGCTTGCCGTTCTCGCCGTCCTGCGCGTAGCACTTCGGGTCGTAGTAGAGCGCGAGCAGGGAGCTGACGTGCTCGGACGTCTTGAAGACGACGTCGCCGCCGCGCCCGCCGTCGCCGCCGTCCGGCCCGCCGAACTCGACGAGCGCCTCGCGGCGCATCGACATCGCGCCGTCGCCGCCCTTCCCGGAGCGGACCCGAACCTCAACCTGGTCAATGAACGTCTTGGCTTTCATACGCCTCCATGCGGGATCCGCTTCCACACGCGGGTGGGGCGGATCAGGGTGTAAAGGACGGACGCCGAGAGAATCAGCGAGAAAAGCGGGAAGGTGAGGATCGAGGCGATGCGCGGGCGGCGCTTCTGCGGCGAGAGGGCGACGGACGCCCACGCCGTGAACCAGCCCATGACGAAGACGAAGAGGAAGATGCCGAAGAAGATCCGCCAGTCCGCCGCCGCGAGCCCGCCCCACGAGAGCCGCACGGCGAGCGCGGCGATGTTGAAAAGGACGATGAAGGCGACGGACATCCCCGTCAGAATCGCGAAGAAGCTGTCGAAGAGCCGCAGGGAGGGCGTCTTCAGAAAGGCGCGAACCCACGCGAGGAAGTAGAAGCGGACCACCTGCCAGCCGCCCGTCGCCCAGCGGCGCAACTGCCGCCACATGGAGAGGAACGTGACGGGCTGCTCGTCGGCGTAGTCCGCCTCCGGGACGTAGGCGACGCGCGCGCCGTTGATGTTCGCCTGAACGGTGAACTCGACGTCCTCGACGAGGGTGCGCGTCCGCCAGAGGCGGTTGTGGAGGGCCGAGGGGAGGAACGCGAAGCCCGTCCCCGTCAGCTTGCCCGACAACCCCAAATTCGTCCGCACGCGGTTCGAGAGCTCGTTCATCATGTCCCAGTAGACCGTATACCACCCGGAGATCACGTTCGCGGCGGCGTTCGAGGAGTGGCGGCGACCCGTGACGACGCACTCGCCGTCCTGAAGCGCGTCGTTCATCGCCTCCAGCCAAACCTCGGAGACGATGTTGTCCGCGTCGAAGACGGCAATCGCGTCGTAGCCGCCGCGCGCGACGAGTTTCTCGACGCCCCACGAGAGGACGTCGCCCTTGCCCGCGCTGGGGGTCGTCTTCTCCCAAACGGTCGCCCCCGCCTCGCGGGCCCGCGCCGCCGTCGCGTCCGTGCAGTTGTCGGCGAGGACGATGACCTCGCGCTTGTCGGCGGGATACTTCGAGCGCAGGAGGCTCCGCACGGGCAGGCGGATGACCGTCTCCTCGTCGCGGGCGCAGATGAGCGCGACGAATTTGAGTTTCGCCAACGCCTTGGGGTGGCGGGCGGCGGGCTTGATGAGACCGACGAGGACGACGAGCGTCGACCAAAGGAAGACGACGCTCAACCCCAAACAGAGGAAGTCGAAGACCATCGAGACCGTCGCGTTAGTCATCGCGCCACCTCCGATGCGCCCAGAGATACTGCTCGGGATACGCCTTGATCGCCGCGCCGAGGCGGTCGTTGAGAAGCTGCGTCACCTTCTCGACATCGTCCGCCGACGAGAAGGACAACGCCTCGCCGCCGACGAGGCGATACTCGTAGGGCGCGAGGCGCACGAACGAGCCGACGACGACTTTCGCGCCCGTGCGGATGGCGAGACGCGCGGCGGACGTGACAGTCCGCGCCGGGCGGCCGAGGAAGGAGACGCGCGCCCCGCCGTGCGCGTGTTGATCGACGAGAAGCGTCATCGCGGCCGCCTCGCGCTTCCACTGGAGAAGGATCTCGCGAGTGAAGCCCCTGTTCTTGTCCACGAGCGTGACGGGCCCTCGGAAGTGGTGGCGCGACATCCACCGCGCCAAGAGCTTGTTGTTCATGACGCGCGCGACGGCGATCATCGGACGCGCGAACGAGAGGATGTTCGTCGCCGCCTCCCACACGCCGTGGTGGGCGCTCACGAGGAGGATCGGCTCGCTGGTCTTCTCCAAGAGGAGTTCCACCGTCTCACGCGGCACGCCCTCGACGTGGAGGTGCTCGCGGAAGTTCTCGCGGGTGACGACCTTCGGCACGCACAACGCCTCGAAGATGTGGCCGAGGAAGTGGCACCACGCCCGCTTCGCGAGTTTCGCCGCCTCGCGGCGCGTGGGCGCGACGCCGCACCGCAGGATGTTCTCGGTGGAGATGCGGCGGCGTTTCGGGAAGAACGGCCACGCGGCGGCGGCGAAAGCGCAACCGAACGAGTAGGCGTGCTTTTGGAGAAACGTCATGTCAATCGCGTTCGACGGGCAGGCGCCAGTCTTCGAGTTTCGAGGCCATCCAGTCGAACGTCGCCGCGTGCATCTCCTTGGCGCGGGCGCAGGGGATCGCCGGGCCGCACGCGAGGCGGATGTCGAAGGCGGTGTCCACGGGGCCGAAGTCCTTGAAGGCTTTGGCGAAGAGCCCGCGTGTCCGCGTCGGCTGGCAGCGCGTGTCGACGACGAGCGGGACAATCGGCACCTGGGCGCGTTCGGCGAGTTTCGCGCCGATGGAGGAGAAGCGGTGGCGCGAGAGGACGTCCGAGCGCGTCCCCTGCGGGAAGATGAGGAAGCTCGACCCGCCGTCGAGTTTCTCCTGACCCGTGCGGAGGATGTTCACGAGATCCTCACGCGGCGAGACGCGGCTGATGGGCACCATCCCCATGTTGGCGGCGGCCTTCTCCAAAAACGGCAAGTGCGCGAGCGACGCCTTGGCGACGTAGTTGAAGGGGCCGAACGAGAGGAGGGTGGGCGGCAAGAGGACGGTCTCCGTCATCGACATGTGGTTGCAGAGGTAGACGACGGGGCCCTTCACCGCCGCGCGGTTCTCGAAGCCCTCGATCAAGACGCGCATGCCAAGCCGCTCCGCCGCCGTCACCGTCGAGAAGCAGAGGTTCGCCCAGCGGCGGATCGAGAGCATCCCCAGCGGCTGGAGGAACGCGCACCACGGGAAGACGCGCGTGACGCCCCACGTGTAGCGGAGCGTCGTCAACGCCCCCGGCGCGGCGCGGCGGGCGGCGCGGTGGTCGTCCGCCGTCGCGTAGGCGCCGCGTTCGCGCAGGGCGTTCTGGAACTCGTCAAGCGTCGTTGTCTTCATCGCCGGGGCCTCCTGTCGTTTCCCTTCGGCGGCGGCGGCGCGAACGATTCCGCGTGGCGCGAGGTGACGAGCACAGCGCGGGGGTAGCCGCGCGCGCGCAACGCGGCGATCAACTGCCGCGCCGGCTTGAGGTCGCGCACCGAGGGGTCGAGGTAAATGTGGATGACGCGCGTCTTGGGGATGTCGCGGTCGTCGAGCGCGTCGAGGACGTCCGGGATGGTGACGAGGCGGTCGCCCATCTTGAGGCCGAGCGGCGAGAGCGCGAGCGAGGGGTTCTGCGCGTCCAAAACGAGCGGCGGCTGCGAGACACAGCCGACGGCAAGGAGAGCGAACGCGAGAAGGAGGCGGTTCATGCGAAATGGCGGACGCGCGGCGTCCAGCCACGCGCCTCCTCGGGTGTCATCGCGGCGAAGGCCATGACGATGAGTTTGTCGCCGACGTTCCCTTGGTGCGCCGCCGCGCCGTTGAGGCAGCAGACGTGGCTGCCGCGCGCGCCCGCGATGGCGTAAGTCTCGAAGCGGTTGCCGTTCTCGACGTCCGCGCAGAGGATCTTCTCGTAAGGGAGAATCCCGACGGCCTCCATGTCGTCGGGATCAAGCGTCAGCGAGCCTTCGTAGTCGAGACACGCCTCCGTGATCCGGATGCGGTGGAGTTTCGCCTTTAAAACGCTAACTGTCATAACCCCACCATCTCCTTCGTGACAACGACTTTCTTCATCTTTTCATTGCCGGGGGCCTCATACATGATGTCCATCATCAGCCGCTCCATCTCGGCGCGGAGTCCGCGCGCGCCCGTCTTTCGCGCGAGCGCCGCCTTGGCGAGCGATTTGAGCGCCTCCGGCTCGAAGGAGAGCTCCACGCCGTCCATCGCGAGAAGTTTCTGATACTGGCGGACGACGGAGTTCTTCGGCTCGGTGAGGACGCGCACGAGGTCGTCCTCGGAGAGGTCGTTCATCGTCGTGACGATGGGCAAACGCCCCGTGAACTCCGGGATGAGGCCGAATTTGACGAGATCCTCCGGGCGGACGTCCTGCGGGTTGAGCCCGTCCTTCTTCGCCGCCGCGTCCTTCTCGGACGAGCCGAAGCCGATGACGTGCGCGTCCTTTCGCGCGGCGACGATCTTGTCGAGGCCGACGAACGCGCCGCCGCAGATGAAGAGGATGTTCGTCGTGTCGACCTCGATGTATTCCTGGTCGGGGTGCTTGCGCCCGCCCTTCGGCGGGATGCGGCAGACGGTCCCTTCGATGATCTTCAGGAGCGCCTGCTGAACGCCCTCGCCACTCACGTCGCGGGTGATCGAGACGTTGTCGGTCTTCGAGGCGATCTTGTCGATCTCGTCGATGTAGATGATGCCGCGCTTGGCGAGCTCCACGTCGCCGTTCGCGTTCTGCAAAAGGTAGCGGACAAGGTTCTCGACATCCTCGCCGACGTAGCCGGCCTGCGTGAGGACGGTCGCGTCGCCGATGGCGAACGGGACGCCAAGCATCTTCGCGAGCGTCCGGGCGAGGAGCGTCTTGCCGCACCCCGTGGGCCCGACGAGAAGGATGTTCGACTTCTCGATCTCCACGTCCGCGAAGGAATCGCCCGTCCCCTTCTTCTCCGCCGCCTCCAAACGGCGGTAGTGGTTGTGGACGGCGACGGAGAGGACTTTCTTCACCTCGTCGTGGCCGATGACATACTGATCCAAGAACGCCTTGATCTCCTTGGGCGCGGGCGTGGGCGGCAGGGGTTGGGGCGCCGCCTTGGGCGGTTTCGCCATCATGGGCATGGGCGCGGGCGTGGGCGCGGCGGGCTGTCCGCCCGTCTGCGCGGCGATGACCTGGTGGAGATCCTCGATGCACTCGACGCAGATCCCCCCGTAGCGACCCGGCAGAACCGGCGTCTTGGGAGAATCCTTCTGCCCGCAGAACGAGCAGCGATTCCCTTCTTCCTTCTTCTTCATCTCTCTTTCACCAAATTAAACCGACTTCGCACCCCGCACCAAGCACTATGCACCAGGCACTAAGCACTAAACCCCCAGCACCTCATCCACCAACCCCCACGCCTTCGCCTCGTCGGCGGACATGAAGTAGTCGCGCTCCGTGTCGCGGACGACGTCCTCGAACTTCTTGCCGGAGTGCTTCGCGAGGATGCCGTTCAAGACATCCTTCAGGCGCAGAATCTCCTTGGCGGTGATCTCGATGTCCGTCGCCTTTCCTTCCGCGCCGCCGGAGGGCTGGTGCACCATGATGCGCGCGTTGGGGAGCGCGAAACGCCGCCCCTTCGTCCCCGCCGAGAGCAAGACCGCGCCCATCGACGCGGCCTGCCCGATGCAGTAGGTCGCGATGGGGCATTTGACGAACTGCATCGTGTCGTAGATCGCCAAGCCCGCCGTCACGCTGCCGCCCGGCGAGTTCACGTAGATGGAGATCTCCTTCTTCGCGTCCTGCGCCTGCAGGAAGAGGAGCTGGGCGCAGATGGCGTTCGCCATCTCGTCGGCGACCTCGCCGGAGATGAAGACGATGCGGTCGAGGAGGAGGCGCGAGTAGATGTCGTAAGTCCGCTCGCCCTTGCCCGTTTGCTCGACGACGTAGGGAATCATGTAGGATTTCGCCATGGCTCGCTCCCGTCAGGAAACCTTCGCGTTCTCCAAGATGAACGCGACGACCTTCTCGCCGCGCTCCGCGTCGGACGCTTCGATCTTCTCCTCCTTGGCGATTTCCTCAAGGATGTAGTGGAGGCGGACCCGCGTTTCGGCGGACGCGCGCGCGTTCTTGATGATCTCGTCGCGGCTCTTCTCAAGGAAGTCGTTGTCGAGACCCGCCCGCTTGGCGTTCGTGATGTAGTCGTTGAGCGCGAACTCCGTCATCCGCTGGACTTGGCTCTCCGGGATGTCGAAGTCGGCTTTCTTCGCGAGCTGTTCGAGGACGTCCTGCTCGCGGCGGTCGTGCTCGCGGCGCTCG
Source organism: Faecalibacterium prausnitzii (assembly GCA_963616865.1). Classification (GTDB taxonomy): domain Bacteria; phylum Verrucomicrobiota; class Kiritimatiellia; order RFP12; family UBA1067; genus UBA1067. The sequence continues at coordinate 7,263 of CAVEND010000004.1, forward strand.
GCGGCCTTTTCAAGACCCTCGCGATACGTCTTTTCAAGAGCCTCCATCGACTCCACCTTCGCGTCCTTCAAAAGCGCCTCGTCCGTCGGCAGGATCTGCTTGCGGAGCGATTTGAGCGTGACCGTGTAGACGGCCTTCTTGCCTTTCAACTTTTCAGGCGCCGCCTCCGTGTCGAAGGAGGCCGCGATGTCCGTCTTCGTCTCGCCGACCTTCATGCCGGGCAGAGCCGCGATGATCTCCGGCAGGAAGCGGCCGTCGAGAACCTGCGTCCAATAGCCCGTCCCCTGGCCGACGATCTTCGCCTCCGGGTCGATGTCGAGGATCTTCTCCTCGCCCACGCGCCCCTCGTAGTCGATCTGAACGAAGTCGCCCGTCGCCGCCGCGTCGCCGTCCTTCGCGTCCTCATACTTCGCGCACGCCGTGCGGAGGCGCGAGATCATCTCCTTGACGTCCGCGTCCGTGACGGGCGTCTTCTTGTCCTCGATCTTCAGCCCCTTGTAGGCGGGGAGCTTGAACTCCGGGAGGACTTCCACGAGAGCCGTCATCTCGGCGCCCTTGTCGGTGACGTCGAGTTTCTCGACCGTGAGGAGGTTGAACTCGCGGATCTTCTCCTCTTGGATCGCCACGGGGTAGAACTTCGCGAACGCCGTCCGCTTGACCTCGCTCGCGAGCGACTCGGCGAACTCCTTGCGGATGAGGGCGAGCGGCACCTTCCCCTTGCGGAATCCGGGGAGCTGCGCCTCTTTGAGGAACTTCGCCTCGACCTTCGCGACGACGCCCTTCACCTCGTTCTCGTCGAGCGTGATGTTCAACTGAACCTGACACTTGTCCTGTTTTTTGACTTGAGTCTTCATCTCTTCTCCTAATGAAATGTGATATTTTACCAAAAAATCAAAGTCTCGTCCACGCGGAGGCCGATTTGGACGACTTGAGCGCGGCCTCGACGAAGCGGATGGAGCGCGAGCCGAACGCGCCGTCGGGCAACGCCTTGCGCGTCAAAACGGCTCTCGCGAAATCGTCGTAGAGCGTCGCCAACGCCTCGACGAACCCCTCGTGATGCCCCGACGGAAAGCGGGAGGCTTGGACGGAGAGGGGCGAGACATCCCCGATGTAGGGGGCTTTCCTGTGGTAAACCTCGTCCGGCGCGAACGGCGAGCGGACGACGAGGCGGTTGGGCTCTTCCTGATCCCAGTGGAGCGACGCCTTGTCGCCGTAGACGCGCAAACGAACGCCGTTCTCCTCGCCCGTCGCGATTTTCGACGTCACGAACACGGCCTTCGCCCCCGCGTCGAGGCGCATGAGGACGGAGGCGTCGTCGTCCAAGTGGTGCGGGCTTGAAAACGACGAGAGATCCGCGAGAAGCGTCCGCACCTTCAACTGCGTGACATATTCGATGAGCGTGAAGCCGTGGACGCCCAAGTCGGAGATGACGCAGCCGGGGCCCGCGATCTTCGGATCGACCTTCCACCCGGAGAGCGACTTCGCCTTTCGGAACGAGCCCTTCTGGTATTCGAGGACGATCTTGTCGATCTTGCCCAGTTTCCCGCCTGCCACGAGGTCACGCGCAAGGCGCACCATCGGATAGCCGAGGTATGTGAAGGGAACGCCCAAAATCCGCCGGCGGCGACGCGCACACGCTTCCAAGTCGAGAGCCTCCTCGGCCGTCCACGCGATGGGCTTCTCGCAGAAAACGTCGAAGCCCGCGAGCAACGATTTTTTCGCCAAGGGGTAGTGCGACTCGTTCGTCGTGCAAATGACGATGAAATCGACCTTGCCCTTCTCCCCCTCGATGAGCGCGTCGCCCGACTCGTAAACCCTTCCGTCGTCGAGGCGCAAGGCCGAAGCCGTCGCCTTGTTCGCCGCGTCGTGGCGCGAGAAGCACCCCGCGACGAGATCGGCGAGGTCGTCCAAGCGCAACGCCATTCTGTGGATCGGCCCGATGAACGAGCCATCCGCGCCGCCAATCATGGCGTATCGAAGTCTTTTCTCCATCACATCCTTCCGCTCAAAGCGTCAATGAGGTCGCAGAGCCGCTTGTAGCAATGTCCCAAGTCATCATTCGTGACGCGGAACATGTAGTCGCCCGCGCGCGCCATCTCCCCCTCGGCGTTCGCGAGACGCTTCTCGATGACGGCGGGCGCGTCCGTGCCGCGATGTTCCAACCGCTCGCGCAACGCCTCGATGGACGGCGGGTTGATGAAAATGTCAACATACCCCTTTTTGAGCGGGTTCTCGTTGTCGAGGGCGCGGACGCGCTCGCGCACTTTCGCCGCGCCCTGCACGTCGATGTCGAGGATCATCGAGTTGCCCTCCGCGAGGACTTCCTCGATGGGGGCTTTGAGCGTTCCGTAGTAATTCCCGTGGACGCAGGCGTGCTCCAAGAAAGCGTCCTCGCGGACGAGCTCCTCGAACCGCGCCTTGGTGAGGAAGTGGTAGTCGATGCCGTCCTCCTCGCCCTCGCGTGGCGGCCGCGTCGTGCAGGAAATGGAATAAACGATGTCGCCATACTCCTGAAGAAGCATGTCGATGAGCGTCGACTTGCCGCACCCGGAGGGCGCGGAAAGGACAATGAACAGGGGTTTCGTCTTCATAAAATCACCATCTCCTGTAGGGGCGCGAGAAGCGCGGCGGCGGCGCGACGAACTGCCCCGTGCGGACGAAGAAGAGTTCCTTCGGGATGTCCTTGACGAACTCGGAGGGTTCGACCGGGAACGCGCCGCCGTCCGGGTTGTTGCGCATTCGCGGCACGAGGATGGAGAGGGCGTCCTTCGCGCGCGTGACGGCGACGTAAAAGAGCCGCCGCTCCTCGTCGAGCCGCCCCTCCTCGGTCGCCTTGGGCGAGGGGAACATCCCCGCCGACAGCCACGGCAGGAAGACGACGGGCCACTCCATGCCCTTCGCCTGATGGATCGTCGAGAGCGTGACCTGGTCGTTGTCGAGGTTGTTCCGCCGCGCGTCGAGGTTCGTCAAAAGCGCGACGTCCGCGAGGAACGACTCCAAATGCCCCTTCGCGGACAGCCCCTCCTCCTCCGGCTTGAACGACCCGATCTGGACGGCGAGTTCCTTCACGTCGTCGAGGCGCGACGCGCCGTCCGTCTCGCCCCACTCCTTGACGAGATACGACTCGTAGAAGAGGTCGCAGAAGTCCTCGATGATCTCGCCGAGCGCGTTCTCCTGAAAATGATCCTCCGCGCACTCAAGCGCCCGCCAGAGGGGGCCCGCCGAGGCAACCGCCTTCGCGGGCAGACAGTGGAGCAACGCCTCGCGGTCGTCGCGCCGCGTCGCGTCGAATCGGAAGGACAACTTCTCCCACATCTTCTTCGCGCCCTTCTCGCCCACGCCGGGGAGGAGCGAGACGAAGCGGAGGAACGAGAGTTCGTCAAGCGGGTTCACGAGGAGGCGCAAAAAGGCGAGCGTGTCCTTGACGTGCGCCTGCTCGAAGATGCCCACGCCCGACGTCAGGCGGAACGGAATGTTCTCGCGTGTCAGCGTCACTTGGAGATCCATCGAGTGGAAGTGGCTGCGGTAGAGGACGGCCATGTCGCCGAGGCGGAAGCCCTGCGCGTGGTAGCGGCGGATCGACTGCGCGACCTCCATCGCCTGCGACTTGCCGTCGTAGACGGAGATAAGCTGCGGCTTCGCCCCAAGGCTCGGCCGGGAGGCGCGGAGCGTCTTCGCGAACGAAACCGCCTCCTCGCTCATGACGGCGTTCGCCACGTCGAGGATGTCGGGGACGGAGCGGTAGTTGCGCTCCAACTTGACGATCTTGCAGTTCTCCCACCGCGTGGGGAAGTCCATGATGTTCTCGATCTGGGCCCCGCGCCACGTGTAGATGCACTGGAAGTCGTCGCCGACGGCCATGATGTTGCGGTGCTTCGCCGCGAGCAGGTCGGAGAATTTCGCCTGAATGCCGTTCGTGTCCTGATACTCGTCGACGAGGACGTGGAGGAAATGCTCCTGAAGGAGGGCGCGGACGCTCTCGTTCTCCTCCAACAGGCGAAGCCCGTTCACGAGGAGGTCGTCAAAGTCCATCGCCGCCAACTCGCGTTTCCGCGCCTCGTAGAGCGCGGCGATCTTCTCGATGAGATCCACGCGGACGCCCGCGACCTTCGTCTGCCAGCGCGAGGCGATGGCGCGGATGGTCTTCCCCTCGTTGACGGCCTCGGAGATCATCTTCGAGAGGATCTCCTTCTTGACGAACTCCTTGGGGTCGGCGACCTCCGCCTTGATGCGCTCCGCGAGAAGCCGCTTGCGATCCTCCTCATCCAAAATGGAGAAGGAGGGCGGATAGCCGAGCGAGGCCCCGTAGCGGCGCAGAAGCCTCGCGCAGATGGAGTGGAACGTCCCCGACCAAATGGACGAAACCTTGTCGCCGGAAAGCGCCTGTGCGCGGGAGAGCATTTCCCGCGCCGCCCGGTTCGTGAAGGTCAGAAGGAGGATGCGGTCCGCGGGAACGCCGCGCTCGACGAGATACGCGACGCGGTGGACGAGCGTCCGCGTCTTGCCGGTCCCGGCCGCCGCCAACACGAGCAGAGGCCCGTCGCCGGCCGTCGCGGCCGCGAACTGTTCGGGGTTGAGGAGCGTCGCGAAATCCGTCATCTTTAATACACGAAGAGGATCTCGCGATACTTCGGCAAGGGCCAGCGTTTGTCGTCCACAAGCCCCTCCATGCGATCCACGGTCTTGCGCAAGTCGCGCATCGCCGCGATCTGCGCGGCCGCCGACTCTCCCGCCAACGATTTTTCGAGCGCGTCGCACTTGACGTGGAGGTCGTCAAGACCCGCGCCGAGTTTGAGGCTGAACGCCGTCAAGCCGCGAAGCCCCGATTTGAGCCCGTCGCTCTTCGCCTGCCCCAGCGCGGTCGCGAGGCGCGAGAACTCGTCGGCGACGACGGGGCGCACCATGGAGCGGGCGATCTCCAGCGAAATGCCCGCCTCGATGCGGATGCGCCTGTCGTAAGCCTCGCGCCCGACCTCCCAGCGCGAGAGCATCTCCGTCTTGGAGAGGACGCCATACTTCTCGAAGAGCGCGATGTTCGCCTTGTCCTTGAGGGGCGCGAGCGCCTCCGGGGTCGTCCGCAAGTTGGGGAGGCCGCGCCGCGCCGCCTCCCGCGTCCACTCCGGCGCGTAGCCGTCGCCCGAGAAGAGGACGCGCTTGTGCGCCTTCACTTGTGCGCGGAGAAGTTTCTGCAACTTCTCGTGGAAGTCGCCCGGCGCCGCGTCGAGCTTGTCGCAGAGCGCGTCGATGGACTCGGCGACAATCGTGTTCAAGACCGTCTGGCAGTAGGCGCAGTTCTGCGACGAGCCGGGGGCGCGGAACTCGAACTTGTTGCCCGTGAAGGCGAACGGCGACGTGCGGTTGCGATCCGTCGTGTCGCGGGGGAGGGGCGGCAGCGTGTCCACGCCGACGCGCAAACTCTCGTGGCGGCCCTTCTTCCCCTTGCGCCCCTCTTCGATGGACTCCAGCACGTCGCTCAACTCGTCGCCGAGGAAGACGGAGACGATGGCCGGCGGCGCCTCGTTCGCGCCGAGGCGGTGGTCGTTGCCCGCGCCCGCCGTCGCCGTCCGCAGAATGTCGGCGTGCTGCTCGATGGCGCGGATGACGGCGATGAGAAGCGTCAGGAAGATCGCGTTCTCGCGGGGGTTGTCGCCGGGCGTCAGGAGGTTGCGCCCGCCGTAGGAGACGGACCAGTTGCAGTGCTTGCCCGAGCCGTTCACGCCCGCGAAGGGCTTTTCGTGGAGGAGGCACTCGAAGTCGAACTGCTCGGCCGTCTGGCGCAGCGTCTCCATGACGAGCATGTTGTGGTCGACGGCGAGGTTCTGCTCCTCGAACATGGGGGCGAGTTCGAACTGCGCGGGCGCGGCCTCGTTGTGGCGCGTCTTGGAGGGGATGCCGAGCCGCCACAGCCGATGCTCGACCTCCGTCATGAACGCGAGGACGCGCGGGCGGATCGCCCCGTAGTAGTGGTCGTCGAGCTGCTGGTGGCGGGCGGGCGCCGCGCCGAAGACCGTCCGCCCCGTCTGCAAGAGGTCGGGACGCTTCAGGAAGAACTTGCGGTCGATGAGGAAGTATTCCTGCTCCGCGCCGAGCGTGACGGAGACGTGCGCCTTCTTCTGCCCGAACTTGCCCATCAGCCGCTCCACGGCGCGGGAGAGCGCCTGCACGGAGCGGAGCAAGGGCGTCTTCATGTCGAGCGTGTCGCCACGGAACGAGCAGAACGCCGTCGGCACGCACAAGGTCGCCCCGTTCTCGTGCCGCTTGATGAAGGCGGGCGACGTCGGATCCCACGCCGTGTAGCCACGCGCCTCGAACGTCGAGCGCAAACCGCCGGAGGGGAACGAGCTCGCGTCGGCCTCGCCGCCGATCAAGTTCTTGCCGGAAAACTCGTAGACGGCCTTCCCCGGCCCGGCGGGCGAGAGGAACGCATCGTGCTTCTCGGCCGTGCCGCCGGTGAGCGGCTGGAACCAATGCGTGAAGTGCGTCGCGCCCTGGTCGAGCGCCCAGTCGCGCATTCCCCGCGCCACCTCGTCGGCAATCGACGGGTCGAGCGGCTTCAAGTCGCGCATCGTCGCGATCAGCTTCGCGGCGACGTCCTTGCGCAGATACTTGCGGATGGCGGCCTCCGAAAAGACGTCCACGCCATACTCGCTGACTTTTTTCTCATCCGTCCTCATGTCTTTCGCCTTTCCATGCGCCCCTTCGAGAGGGCGGCGCCCCCCAACAGGAACGCGAGCCCCGGAATCAGGAAGACGGCGAACCGCTCGGCCGCCCGCGTCGCCTCCTCGTTCTGCTCTTGCGCCGCCACTTGCCGCAGGAAGCGGCGGTAGATGCTCCCCAACGTCGTCTCGGCCGTCCCGGACGTCGCCAAGGGGACATACCGCCCGTTGGAGGCCTCGGCAATCGCCTTCAAGGGCGCCTCCTCCAATTTGACCGTGACACGCGAGCCCTTGAACACGGCGTCTTTCGCGCCGCTTTCGTCGGGGATGGGCGAGGCGACGGCCGGGTTGCCGATGCCCACCGTGAAGACGGGGATGCCGCGCTTCTTGGCGAGGGCGGCCCCCTCCAGCGCGTCGCCGCGCAAGTCGCCGCCGTCGGAAATGAGGATGATCGCGTTGTAGTCGTCGGCGACGGGATCGAGCGCGGCGAGGGCGGCGCGGAGGGCGGCGCCGAGATCCGTCTCGCCACGCGGGGCGGAGTCGGGGGAGAGCCGCTCCAAGGCGCTGCGCAAAAAGCCGCGATCCGTCGTCAGGGGGCAGACGACGACGCCCGTGCGGCGGAAGGCGACGAGGGCGCAGCGGTCGGGGCCCAGCGAGTCGATGAGGTCGGCGACGTCGGCCTTCGCCCGCTCCAAGCGGTTGGGGCGGACGTCCTGGGCGAGCATGGAGCGCGACACGTCGAGGGCGATGGCGACGTTGCGCCGCCGCTCGATGACGCGCTCCGTCGAACGCCCCCACTGCGGACGCGCCGCCGCGACGAGGACGAGGAAAAGACCCGCCAAGATGAGGAACGCCTGAAGCCCCCACGTGCGCGACCGAGCGGGCATGAGGCGCGCGCGCAATGACGGGGCGACGAACCGCGCCAAACTCTTCTCGCGCCGCGCGTGGAGAAACGCCCAAAAGAGCCCCGCGAACGGAACGAGGAGCGCGAGGACAAGGAACGACTCGTGGGCGAAGCGCATGGAGTCCTACCGCGTTTCGCGGAGCGTTCCGCGCGCGCTCTCCTCACGATAGTCCAAGACGGTGCGGCGAAGCCCCTCCTCCAAGGAGATTTGAGGCCGCCACCCCAACGAGCGGATGAGCGACGTGTCGCAGAGTTTGCGCGGCGTGCCGTCCGGCTTCGTCGCGTCCCACGAAATCTCCGCCGGGCAACCCGTGGCCACGCGAACCTTCTCCGCCAACTCGCGGATGGAGACTTCCTCGCCGGAGCCCACGTTCATGAGATCGGGCGGATTCTCCAAGTCGAGCGCGAAGAGGCACGCCTCGGCGAGGTCGTCCACGTGAAGGAACTCGCGGAGCGGCGTGCCGCTCCCCCACAAGGGAACAGTCGTGTCGCCGCGCGTCCGCGCCTCCTCGAACTTGCGGATCATCGTCGGCAAAACGTGGCCGCCAACGAGGTTGTAGTTGTCCTTGGGCCCATAGAGGTTCGTCGGCATCAACGAGTGATACAAAAGCCCACGGTCGCGGCGCAGGAACGCGCAGAGCCGAAGCCCTGAAATCTTCGCCAAGGCGTAGCCCTCGTTCGTCGGCTCCAAAGGGCCCGTGAGCAGCGCGGACTCGGGAATCGGCTGCGGCGCGAGGCGCGGATAGATGCACGTTGAACCGAGGAAGAGGAGGCGCGGCACGTTCGCCTCGGCGGCCTCCCACACGGTGTTGAGCGCGATCATCTCGTTCTCGTAGAGGAACCTCGCGTTCGCCGCGCTGTTCGCGCCGATGCCGCCCACACGCGCCGCCGCCACGACGACGACATCGGGCTTTTCCGCCGCGTAGAAGTCGCGCACCGCCTTCGGGTCGAGCAAGTCGAGGTCGCGGTGGGCGCGGACGATGACATTCTCGAAGCCTCGGCGGGCGAGGGCGCGGCAGACGGCCGAGCCCACCATGCCGCCGTGACCCGCGACGAAAATCCGGCTGTCCTTACGCATCGCGGACAACGCGCTCCTTCCGCGCCAGTTCGAGATCCGCGTCCATCATCAAGCGGATCAACTCCTTGAACGTCACCTTCGGCGTCCAGCCGAGGACGCGCTTCGCCTTGGAGGGGTCGCCCAACAGCTGATCGACCTCGCTGGGGCGGTTGTAGCGGTCGTCGTGGCGCGTGTATTTCTGCCAGTCAAGCCCCACGTAGGAGAACGCCTCCTCCAAGAGCTCGCGCACGGAGTGCATCTCGCCCGTCGCGAGCACGTAGTCGTCGGGCGTGTCCTGCTGGAGCATGCGCCACATCCCCTCGACGTAATCGAGCGCGTAGCCCCAGTCGCGCTTCGCCTCGATGTTGCCCATGAAGAGGTCGGACTGAAGCCCCAACTTGATGCGGCTCGCGGCGCGCGTGACCTTGCGCGTCACGAACGTCTCGCCACGGCGCGGCGACTCGTGGTTGAAGAGGATGCCGTTCGAGGCGTGGAGTCCATACGCCTCGCGGTAGTTCTTGACGATCCAAAACCCGTAGAGTTTCGCGACGGCGTAGGGGCTGCGCGGGTAGAAAGGCGTCGTCTCCTTTTGGGGGACTTCCTGAACGAGGCCGTAGAGCTCGGACGTCGAGGCTTGGTAGAAACGCGCCTTCGAGTGCGTCAGGCGGACCGCCTCCAAGAGCCGCAGCGTCCCCAGCGCGTCCACGTCGCCCGTGAACTCCGGCGCGTCAAAGGAGACGCGCACGTGGCTCTGCGCGGCGAGGTTGTAGATCTCGTCGGGCTGGATCTCGTAAACGAGGCGCGCGAGGTTCGTCGCGTCCGTCATGTCGCCGTGGTGGAGGAAGAGCTTCACGCCGTTGACGTGCGGGTCTTGGTAGAGGTGGTCGATCCGCGACGTGTTGAAGGAGCTCGACCGGCGGATGAGGCCGTGGACTTCGTAGCCCTTCTCCAACAGGAGTTCCGCGAGGTAGCTGCCGTCCTGACCCGTGACGCCTGTGATGAACGCGCGCTTCATTCTCACTCGTGGTTGAAGAGGTCGTTGATCGACTCGTCAAGGTGCGTCCGGCGGATGGCCTCGCCGATCAGGGGCGCGACGGAGAGCTGGGTGAGCTTGAACGGGAGGCTCGCCGGGTCGAAGCCCTCGCGCAGGGGGATGGAGTCCGTGACGACGAGCTCGTCGAGCTGCGCCTCGTGCATGAGCCGCTCCATGCCCTTCTCGGTCAGGGGGAAGTGCGAGACGAACGCGTGGACTGATCGCGCCCCATTGTCGCGGCACATCTTGGCGGCGGCGGAGAGCGTCCCGCCCGTCGCGGTCATGTCGTCGATCATGATGACGTCGTGGCCGGAGACGTCGCCGACGACGGAGAACGCGTCAACCGTGTCGCCGCCCGTGCGCTGCTTGGCGACGATGGCGAGGCCGCACTTCAGCTTGCGGCTGTAGCCGTAGGCCGTCTTCGCCCCGCCCGTGTCCGGCGCGACG
>CAVEND010000005.1:0-17219 GCA_963616865.1 Faecalibacterium prausnitzii
CTGACAAGTCGTCCACCGTGGAGGAGAGCGCGTTGTAAACCGAAAGCGGCGTGAGAAGAGCCTCGGCGGCCTTGGCGCGGGAGGCCTCCGCGCCGATCTGCGTCGCCAGCGTCTCGTCGCCCGCTTGCCGCGCCGCGATTTCGCCGTCGAGCGCGTCTTTCGTCGCCGCCGCGTAGGCTTTGTTTGACACCGCCGCGTAATCCCCAGGCGTCGCCGACGAGATCCGCGCCGCCACGTTTGTGCCAACGGTCTCGTCGATCTTCCTCAAAACCCACGGTTGCGTCGCCGTTTTCACAGTCTCGCCAAGCGCGGCGAGCGAGCAAGCGGCGGCCAGGGCAAAAACAATCCTCTTTTCCATTTTTCCAGTCTCCTTATCGTTCGACGCCGTCCGCGTCGACGTCGAGAGAGATGTTCCCGTATTCGTCGAGCGAGGCGGTGATCTTGTGGTAGAGTTTTGTCGTCGGGTTGTAGGCGTAGCAGTCTTTCGGCAGAATCTCCGGCGCGACGGCGGACCCGTTCGCCGGGTTCGAGAGGACTTCCAGCCTCCCCGTCCCAAGCCACCTCGGATTGCCATTCTCATCGACCCCGACGAGCGAGTAGGTGAGCGCGCGCGACAGGTCGGGGAAGAAGTATGGGTTCAGGTAGCAGTGCCACGAGCCGTCCGCCTCCTTCGCCGCCTCCGCGACGAGCGGAAGCCTCTCCGCGCCGCTCTCGTCGAGCGTCCGCGCCACGCAGACCTTCAGCGTCTCGATGTCCGCGTCAACGTCCGTGACGTCGAGCGTCATGGACGAGAGCTGCCCCGCGAAGATTGGCGTCAGGGGGAACGAGAGGTTCTCCCCGCGCGCCTTGACGATGCCTTTGATTGTCATGCCGTTCGCCCTTCCTTAAAGCCCAAGGTTTTTCATGGCCTGTGAAATGTCCGCAAGGTGCTTCTCCGATTTCTCGGCGATGCGCCTCTTCTCCTCCTCCAACTGGTTGATCGCCGCGTTCGCCGGGTTGTTCGCCTCGTCCTGCGCCCTCTTCCACTCCATGAGCTGGCCGATGCGGTCTTTCTGCCACGCCGTGCGCAGCTTCGGGTTTGTGTGGATGAGCCGGTCGAGCTCGCGGTCGACCTGACCCTCGCGCCCCCTCTGCGCCCTCTCGGCACGCCGCGCCTCGCGCTGGCGGTCGCGCTCGCCGCGCCGCCAGTCGCCGAAGGACACGCCGCGAGCCCTTTTCGCGGCCTCTTCCCATTCCGCGCCCTGCTTCTTCAAGTCGGCGATCTTCGCCTCGACCGCCGCCGCGTCGGCGGCGGCCTTCTGCCTGATCTCGGCGATCTTCCTCTCGCCGCGCTCGCGGTCGCGCAGCCTCTTCTGCTCCTCCTCGAACTCGAACGCCGCCATCTCGGCCTTGCGCTCCTCTTCCTCCTTCGCGGCGCGTTTCCGCTCGCGGTAGGCCTCGACCTCCCTCTTCGCCGCGGCCTTGACGGTCTCGGCCTCCGCTTTCGCGAGTTCCAGTCGCTTCCTCGCGAGGTCGAGCTCGCCGACGGCGCCGAAGCCGCCCTCCCATTCCCGTTTCGCGATGGCGTGGTCGCGCTCGGCGGCCGCCACCTTCGCCTTCGAGGCCGCGAGGGCGAGCTGGACTTTCGCCTTCAGCCTCTCGTTCTCCTTTTCGGATTCAAGCCCCGACTTCATCTTCTCCAAGGCGATCTGGCTTTCGAGCGCGTAGTAGTCGCGCTCCAGCTTGTTCGCGTCCTTCATGGACTCGACAAGCCTCTTCCGGCTCTCGGCCTCCGCTTTCGCCTCGTCCGCCTCGGCCTTTTTCGCCGCCTCGTCCGCCTGTTTGTATCCCTCGACGCGCCGCTTGTAGGCGTCGTGGCGGAAATCGTCCGTGTCCCAGCCTTTCGCGTAGCCAGCCTTGAGCCGGCGGATTTCCTTGTTCGTCTCCTCGACGGCCTTCTTGTGTTCCTTCCACTTGTCGATGATCTTCGTGACGGCCGACGTGGCGACGGTCGCCGCCGCGCCCCAGATGCCGCCTTGCAGGAGCATGCCGATGGAGCTTCCGATCATGCCGCCGAGGTTCCCGAACCCGCGCCCAAGGATGGCCACGCCCTGCGACATCTTGCCGAGCTTCTTCTGAAGCGAAGCCGTCTGCGCGTCGAGTTTCGCGAACCCCGACCCGGCGAGGATCGTCTGGAAGACAAGTTTGAATGTCGAGCCCATTTATGCTATACTTTCCCGTGGCATGGAAAACGAAACACCAGACGGCGCGTCGTGCCTCGTCGCGCTCCTCTCGCTCGCCGCGTCGGCCGCGCTCGCGTTCGCGATCCTCGTGTTCATCGCCATTGCTCTTGACCTTGACCTTTCCCGACGCTGCGTCCTGTTTCCGTAGCGTCGCGAAGACGCGCGCGGATCTCGTCGCGGGCGCGGCAATACGCGCCGAGCGCGTCTGCCTTCGCCGCGTCGCGGTCGAGCGCGCCGTCCGAGGCGAGCGCGGCCTTGACGACCTCGGCCACCTCGCTCGCCGTCAGAAGCCGCGCGTCGTCGAGCGTGAGCGGGATGCGCAACGCTTTCGCGCCCGCGAGGACGCCGATTGTCGGCGACGTCTCGCCGGCCGTCTCCGGATATCCCTCCGACTCGCCGCGCCTTTTCGCCGCGCCGCCCATCTCGCCCGCCGTCCAGTCCGCGCCGACGAGGCAGAACTCGACGGCGGCGGAGAGCTGCTCGCGCGTGAAGCGGACGAGCCTCTTCGCCGCGAAACGCGAGACCGCCCTCGCGCACACGCGGGGGTCGAAGGCGTCCGGCAAGTCCTCGGCGCGGCGCGAGAGCGCGTAGGCGTGGACGAAGAGCGCGGCAAGGTCGCTTTCGCCGTCCGAGAATCGGAGGACTTCCTCGATCCAAAGCTCGTGCGCGACGGATGGCTCACGCAGGACGAGCGGCCGCCTCCACGCGCTGTCGCGCGGCATGAAGACGAGGCGCGGAAGGTGGAAGTCGCGTGGCGCGGTCGCGGAAAGCCTGACCTTCAGCGCGAGCGCGTTCAAGCGCACGACGTCCTCCGCCGAGAGTTTCAGCCCCTCGGCCTCGAACGCCGCCAAGTCGCGCTTGAACATCGACGAGATCATCGCGCCGCGCCTCCCTTACGCCGTCGCAAGCGTCTTTTCAAGCGGCTTGGAGACCTGGCACGTCCACGTCGGCAAGTCCGCGTCGGGGTCGGAGCAGGTGAGCGGGCTTGACAGATCCCAGCCCGCCGCCGCCGCGACAGCCGGCGCGGCCGTCCCCGTCTGGAGGATCGTCAGCGAGAGCTGGATGTGCCCCGTGTGCGGGTCGCTCGCCACGGGGTCGCCGTTGACGGTCGAAAGCCCGACCGTGCAGGAGAACTCGGCGTTGCACTGTGTGAGCTCGCACCCGTCGCCGGTGAGCGTGAAGCCGTCGATGACCTTCTGCGCGATGTCGTCAGGCGAGAGCGTGACGCCGGAGACAGCGAACTTGTTCCCTGTCGCGGCCGCGTCCTCGACTTGAACCGCGCTCGCCGAGAGCGTGGGCTCCTGCGCCGAGCCGGTCGAGACCGTCACGCTCTGGAGCATGTATTTCTTCCCGCCCACGTCCGTGACCGCGCCAAGGTCGAACGCGAGCGCCGCGTCGGCCTTGATGGCGTAGTCGTTCGACGGCGTGGCGTTCGCCGTGCCGTAGGGTTTCGTCGCGCAGATGGCGCCGTTCGCGCCCGTCTTCTCCAGGTATTGCCCCTGGCGGTTCTCCGTCGAACTCTTGCAGACGATGCCGGTCCCGGCGAGTCCGCAATAGTCTGTTTTCGCTTCCCAACTCATGTCTCTTTCCTTTCGATGATGGCGTTGATGGTGAAGGATTGCTCAAAAGTCCACGTCGCGGCCGCGCGGTCGAGCCCGACGTCGCCGCCGCCGAGCGCGAAGCCGCACACGCGCGCGCCGGAGAGCCCGGCGAACGCGGCGGCGAACGCGGCGAAGTCGTCCTGCCACAGGTGGAGGACTTGCCCAACGGCGTCGGCGATGGCGAGGCGACCCTCCCCGCGCGCGTCCGATTCGGCGCGGAGCGTGAGCGCGGCGCGGCACGCGAGCGTCGCGTGTGGCACCGTCGCCGTCGCGTATTCACGCGGCGAGACCTTGACGGCGAGAAGCCCAAGGTCGCCCGCCGCCTCGTCGCCGACGACGCTCCCCAAGTCCGCGACGTCCCACGCGCCCGTCACGCGAACGCCGGTCACGCCGGCGTTTTCAAGCGCGGCGGAAAGCGCGGCCGTAATCGTCCCCTCGATGTCCCTCTCGACCATCTCTCACTTCCTTTGCTTGACGTCGTTGAAGACGCTCGGCAGGTCGCCGGGCGCGAAGAAGTCCTTGCCCGCGAAGCGGTGCTGGATCATGCCGACCGTCTTGTTGACGGCCTTTTTCGCCGCCGCGTCGAGCGACCCCTCGCCGCCGGCGAGCGCGAGCTTCGCGTAGCGGAGGTTGTCGAGCGAGGCGAGCGTGTAGACGGCCCCGGCCGGCGTTTTCGCGACGCTCTCCTCAATGCGCGTCGCCACCCACGCCTTGGCGTTGACGCGCGCCGAGGCGCTCTCGGCCGGCCCTTTCGTGTTCGCCTTGATCATCAACACGCCCACGGCGCGGCGGGCGAGCCCCGCGAACCGCTTCACGCGGCGCGTGGCGATGCCCTTCGCCGTCCGGACGGCGGAAGACTTGGACGGGGCTGCAAGGAGGTAGCGTTCCCCGTCCAAGTCCGTGAAATCGAAAACCTTGACGGCGCTCTGCGGAACGGTGCGCACGTCGGAGGCGTAGCGCACCTTCCCAAGCTCGTCCCCGGAGACGCGCTGCCCGGTTTTCCGGCGCAGGCACATCATGCGGTAGCCGCCTTTGTTCGTGTAGGAAAAATCAAGATCGCCGCGACGGCTCACCGCCGCCGCCTTGACGCGGTTCGGTTTCGCGACCTTCGTGTCGGCGCGGATGGAGCGCAGCGTCTGCCCCATCATGGCGTGGGCGGATTCCGAGACCGTCTCGCCCATGTATTTGCGCCGCGCCTCGATTGTCTTCGACAGCGCGGCGAGCGTCTGGCCGCTCGCGCCCGATAGTTGGAACGAGATCACGTCACGCCACCTCCCGCGCCTTGACGACGTGCCCCAAGATCCCGTCGAGCGACGAGGCGAACACGCGGTAGCGCGTCCCGTCGTGGAGAAGCTCGTCGCCGCGCCGAAGCCTCTCGCCGTAATACCGCCAGTCGCCCTCGCGGAACGCGACGCAGATTTCGCGGCGCTCGGAGTCCATCGACCCTTCGCCGATGGGCTCCGAGTCCGCCGATGAGAAGACGCACGCGGCGACGCGCTGTTCGAGCGAGCGGGCGTCCGCCCGCTCGCCGCGAACAACGACCGTGTCGTTGTAGAACGCCTCGAACGCCGCCGAAGGGGCCTCGAAGATGTCCGTCACGCCGCGCCGTCCCCTTTCCCTTAGGCCGAGACGACCTGGAGGAAGCGCGGCGCGTTCGACGCCTTCGCGCTGTCGTAGGAGAGCGCGACGCCGTAGAGCGCGTCCACGCTCCAGGAGCAGGTGCCCTGATCCGCGTCGACGACGACGCGCTGGCCGAAGACGAAGCCCGTCTTCTCGTCCTGGATGGTGCCGAACTCGATGAGGTTGCCGCCCGCCTTGACGGGGACGACCGCGCGCGCCGCGATGCACACCGCGCCCGTCGGGACGACGAAGCCAATGCCCTTCGTGGTGCTGGCCGAGTCGGCCTTGGAGGCGTTGGGCGCCTCGACGACGGCCTTGAAGCCCAGGAACGAGCCGATGACGGCGCGGCGGATGGCCTCCGAGTCGCCGATCACGTTCGTCGGGAGAACCGCGAGGAGCTTCGCGTAATACTCCGGGACGAGCAGGAGCGCGCAGTCGGCCGGGTCGAGGTCGTTCTCGACGACCTGACGGCGGATGTCCGCGAAGTCGGCGAGCGTCGAGGCGGCCTTCGTCACCTTCGCCTTGGCCTTGTCGTGGGCGAGCGCGGAAACGACGTCCTTGACGACGGCGGACGCGATGGCCTTGCCGGCCGTCGGCGCCAAGTTCGCCCACACGGGCGAGAGCTCGTTCGCGAGAGCCTCCGTGTCGGCAATCGTGAAGGTCGACTTCTTGTGCTTCGCGAGCGTCACGGTCGCGGGCTTGATCGCGTTCGTCGAGACGGTGTAGCCGTTCGACGTCCCGAAGTCGGACGCGCTGGCCGAGAGAACCTCGACGGCCACGCCCGAGCCGACCTTCGCCGCCTCGGGCGAGAAGTCCGTCGAGAAGAGCGTGAGGGTTTCAAGGACGGGTTGCGCCGCGATGATGGCCTTGTCGGCCGCCGCGATCAAACCCGATGATGTCACTGATGTTGCCATTTTTCAATTCCTTCCGTTTGTGTTTTTTTTCACTTGATTTTCCCCTGCGCCTTGAGGGCGCGGAGGCGTTCGCGTTCCGCCGCCGTCCGGGCCTTCGCCATCCTGTCGGCGTAGGTCGCGGCGTCGTCGGTCGGCGTGAGCACGCCCGCCGTCAGGAGCTGGCGCGTTTCCTTCAGCCTTTGGACATGCTCCTCGGCGCGGCGGAGCGCGTCGGCCTTCTCGCCGAGTTCCCCTTCCGCGCCTTTGAGTTTCCGTTCGGCCTCTTCGAGCGTCGAGGAGAGCGCGCTCGCCTCCGCTTTCGCGGCGTCGAGATCCCCCTTCAACTGAACGACCTGACTTTCCAAATCCTTGACCGCCGAGCCGAGCTCGTTGATCTTCTTCGACGCGCCCGCGTAGCGGGCCTTCCAGTCCGCCGCGTCCCTCTCCGCGTCCGTCTGACCCTTCTTCAGCGCGGCGACGCGGAACGTCGTCAGACTCGCCGTGAAGCCCTCGTCACGCGGCGAGTCCGCGCCGAGGATCTCGTCGGCGAGGCCGAGCGAGAGGAGGTCGTCCGCGCCGAGCCACTTCTCGCGACCCTCCGCGAACCACTCGGCCGTGTCCTTGACGCCGAGCTTCTCCAAGTCGGCGGCGACGGCCCCGTTGATCTTCTCGACGAGCGCGGCGCGGTCCTTCAGCAGCTCCGCGCCGCCCGCGCACGCGCAGGCCGCCGAGTGGAACATCACCTTCGAGTTCGGGTGCGCGACGACGCGCGCGCCGGCCGCCTTCAGCGCGGCGACGAGGTTCGCGCCCATCGAGCAGGCCTCCGAGCCGATCTCGACGGTGAGCGGCTTTTCAAGGCAGCGCGTCCGCGCCGCGATGACGATCTCGTCGCCCGCGAACACGTCGCCGCCGGGCGTGTCCACGAACACCGTCACGTCCTCGTCCTTGTCCGTCTCGGCGAGCGCCTTGACGGCGCGCGA
Organism: Faecalibacterium prausnitzii; assembly: GCA_963616865.1. Taxonomy (GTDB): domain Bacteria; phylum Verrucomicrobiota; class Kiritimatiellia; order RFP12; family UBA1067; genus UBA1067. The sequence continues at coordinate 7,317 of CAVEND010000005.1, forward strand.
CGACGGGCAGATCACGCCGTTGTCGATGAAGCCCGCGAAAAACTCGCAGTCGTAGGCCGCCGAGACGATTTCACCCTTGATTGATATTGTCTTCATGGTTCCCTTCCTGTTTTCCTTCCTTGTCGTTTCCGTTGATGATCGCGCCGCTGACAGTCTGCAGCGCCAAATGCGGGATGCCGCGCGCGCGGCAGAAGTCGATCTCCTCGGCGAACTCGGCGAGTTTCGCCTTCCAGTCGGGCCCGTAGAACTCGCGGTAGAGCCGCGTTCCGTTCTTCAGGCCGGAGTTGAGCGCGTTCTGCTCGTCCACCGGGTTGATCGCCCGCTTCGGCGGCCGCTGCCACTTGACGCACGTCCGCTGCCAGTGCGCGGGGAGTTTCATGTCCCTGACCCTGCCCGTGCGCACGGCCCAGCGGTGCCAGTGCGGGATGATCCAGTCGAGGAGGCCGCACTCCAGGTTGTGCCACTCCTCGTCGAACGTCTTTTGCGTGAGGAGCATCTCCGCCTGCGCGGCGGTGTAGGAGCTGTCGGCCTTGCCGGAGGCGTAGACGGCCCCAAGGCCCTTCGCCCACGCGGACGACCCCTGAAGCCACTGGATGAACTGCGGCATGTTGGAGTTCGGGTGCTTCGTGTCCAAGAGCTCCATCTTCACGCCGGGCGGCATCACGTCGTAGACGCACCCAGCCGCGTCCATCTCGTCGAGGTCGAGCGGCAGGGGCTCCGCCTCCGACGCCGCGCCATCGTCCGACGCGCCGGCGATGGGGGCAACCGCGTCCGGGTCGAGCTCCGCCGCGAGGTCTTGCGCCGGCTCCGCATCCGATTGCGTCACTTGCGCGAGCGTCTGCGCGTTCTTCTTCGCCGACTGGATCTCGTAGCTCTGCAAGTCCGTGAGGTCCTGCAGCGTCGCGAGCGCGCTCCAAAGCCCGGAGTAGCCGTGGCCTTGGTTGAAGCGGCCGGGGCTCCTGTGGATGATGAAGGGCGACTCGATCCAGTCCATCCCCTCCGGGCGTATCAAGGGCCACGCCGCGAGGCGGCCGGAGGCGTCGCGGAGTGTGTATTCGAGCTGCCCGCGCTGGCTCCAGCTCACGATCACGCCGACCGTGCGAGAGTTCGCCGTCTTGATGATGCCCTGCGTCTGCGTGAGGTTGGGGAAGAGCGCCTTGAACTCCGACTCGGCGACGTTGCCGATGCAGTCAGGCTCGAAGGCGATGATTTTCCCAGAGTCCTCCACGAGGTCGTCGTCGAACGCGAAGACCACGTTGCCGCCGACGATCTGCGTCCGCAGCGCGAGCTTCAGGAGGCGCTGGAGGCTCAAGTCGTCGAAGAACTCGCACGACCGCGCCCACTCGGCGAACGCCTCGCGAAGCTCCTCCTCCTCGCGCTCGTAGCCCTCGCCGAACGAGAAGATGGCCTTGCCGCCCTCCGTGCCGACGACGTTGACCTCGAACTGGTGCAACAACCCCTCCAACTGCTCGGAGTTCCGCGACAGGTTTCGCGACATCGAGATGAGCCGGTTGCGCTCGCCCTGCGTGATGATCTTGTCCTCGCCGCCCGTCTCGGCGGAAATCCACGGGCGGTTCTCGACCTGCCCGTTGCCGACCTTCACGACGTCGTAGCCGCTTCGCTTGAACGCGCCGAACGCTCCAAAGCGCCTGATCTGCCCGACGATGCGCGTCGCCGCGAGGCGGCGCGTCGCGGCTGGCAGGTCCGCGAAGCGTGGCGACGGGACGCCTTTCTTTGCCTTTGTTTTCATCTGCACCTCACCGTCCTCACGTGCGCGATGTTGGGGCGCGGCGCGTCGACGACGCCGAACGTCCGCGACAGGTAGGCGTTCAAGTCCTTCTTCAGGAGCTCGAACGCCGCCACGCGCTCGGAGAGCGACATCTTGCTCCAGGACTTTGACCCGCCGGCCGCCGAGAGGGCCGCCGACGACACGCCGGAGATCGCGTCAGCGGCTATCGCGCCGCGCAACTCGTTGACGACGGCCACCTTCGCCTTCGCGATGGGGTCCGCCAAAATGCGTCTCTTTTGTTCCTCCGTCATGGTGCGCATATCTTACCAATTTTTCAAGGTAAAAAACCGCCGACAAAACAAGAAACTACCCCATTGGGGTAGTTTCTTTCAAACGCAGAGCCTATAGACTATGATTTCGCGCTTTCCACACCGTCGGCAGAACACGGTCATGCGCCTTTCGCCGCCGACCGTGTAGCTGTTCCCCTCTTTTCCGTCAGGCGAACGCTTGCGCCACGGATTCCACTGCCCGCACTTCGGGCAGACCTCGATCTTGCGTATCACCACCTTCCGCGCCCTTTCTTCCACCACGCGCCGCGCCGCCCCTTGACGACGATTTGCTTGCCGCGTCCCCACGTCGCGCGCGGCGCGTGTTTCACGCGGGAGGCCTCGGCGAAGCTGAACACCCTCTCGTTGTCGGCCGGCATCGTCGGCGGCACCGTCTCGCCCGTCCCCTCCGTCGCGTCGTCAGGCGCGGCGGCCGCGCTCGCCGCGAGCGCGGGGTTGCGCACCGGGTCGAAGAGGTCGTCCTGATGCACCTCGCGACGGCGCGGAGGCGCGAGCATGGCCGCGCCGTCCACCGTCGCGCTCACGGCGTCGTAGCACCTGAACCAGCTCGCGAGCGCGAAGCACCCCGTGAGCGCGTCGCACCAGTGCTCCGCGCCCGTCGTCGCCCAGTCCCACGCGAGAACGCCCGTCGGGTGGACGTATTTTCGCACGAGCTTCTCCGCGCAGACCTCCTGCGCGAAGGCGTAATGCTCGACGCTGTTCCGCCCGAAAAGCGAGAGCGACCCCGGCATGAGCGGCGTCTCCATGAAGCCAGACTGCATGATCTCGCGCCAGTAGGGCGCCATCTCCGCGAGATACTCGCCATACTGCGAACGCGAGGCGTGGACGTGGTCGCCACGGCGTATCATGTCCTTCTTGCGCGTTCCGTAGCGGTTCCACGAAAAGCCCCTCACGCACACGAGCGGGAACGGCACGGGAAGCCGCGGCGCCTCGCGCCCGCCGTCAAGGTGCCGCTCGCCGTTCGCGTAATAGCCCGTCTTCGCGAGGACGCTCCTGACGCGGTGGATCACGTCCGGCATGAAGCCTCGGTCGAAGCCCAAGGCCGTCACGCGGATCGGTATTCGCCTCTCGCCGACGCGGCGGAAGAGGCGAAGCCCAGCGATTTTCGCCGTCACCTGGTGCATGGCGGCGGCGACCGCCGTCGCCCGCGCGCGGTCGGAGGCGTTCTTCTCGACGAGGGGCCCGCGCTCCGGGTAGCGTCCGTAATCGACGACCGCCGCCACGCGACCGGGCCCGAACGCGACGACGGCCCAGGAAAGCCCCGCGCCCGCGCGCGTGTTCACGTCGCAGAACGCCACCGCGCAGTCCGTCCCCGTCGGCAGCTCGCCGCGCTCGAAGCCGTTGACGCGCCCGGCCACGAGGTCGGGCGTCACGCTGAGCTCGCTCTGCACGTCCGCGACCTGCATCATGATCTCCGCGTTGAACGCGACCTCGCCAAGCGAGGCGCGGAGGTTGAGGACGTGGTGCACCGCGTCCACCTCGCGCTCGTGGTCGTATTGCTCCGGGTCTATCGTCTCAACGCCGGCGAACTCGTCGCGGTGCAGGAGATACCACGACCGCGAGCGCGTGAGCGCGTAGTCGTGGTTCGCCATGTCGTCCACGTATTCGCGGCAGTAGTCGGCGACGAGGCGCGTCCACGCCGGGCAGACAGATTTCACGAACGGCTCGATTGAGACCGACCACTCCGGGTGCTTGCTCTGCGACGAGAGCTCTGTCGCGACGTCGCCGTAGCACTGCGGCGTGATCGTCACGAACGCCGACATCGAACTGTCGTGCCCGGCGAGGAAGAGCGCGTCCTGGTGGATGTAGTCGATGATGTCGGCGACCATCTTCGGCGAGTGCGCCGATTTCTTCGTCTGCGGGTCGTCGAGGATGAGGAAGTCGGGCCGCTGGCCCGATTCGTTCGCGCCGCGTATCGCGCCGCCGATGCCGACGGCCGCGACGACCGCGCCGCACCCCTCGTCGAGCGTGTTCCCAAACTCGTCACGGAGAGTCGGCAGGACGATCTGATCCGTCCCCCACTCGCAGTCCGTCGGCTCGCCGCGATACGTCTGGCTCGCCGCCCGCTGCGAGATGCCGCCGAGCTCGCGGAGCGGAATGGCGATGGCTGGGAAATCAGCCGCGATTTCGTCCGAGCGCGTCAGGAGCTTCTTGATCCTCTTCAGGTTCCGCTTCGCCTGACGGCCCGTCGCGGCGATGGCGACGGGGAAGCGCCGGTGTCCGTAGAGCACCGCCCACAGCGTCGCGATGTCGTCTACCCACGTCGTCTTCCCCGTGCCACGCCCATACATCTTAACGGCCTTGCCGCCCTTCAGGATGCACTCCTGGATGTCGTGGATGAGGCCGTCCCGGATGTCCTTCGAGGCGCGGTGGCGGAGGATTGAGCGGCAGTAATACCATCCGAACGCCTCCAGGTCGTCTCGGCAACGCGCTTTCAGCCGCACGTGCCGGACTGGCGGAATCTCCTTGATGTCGTTCGCGTTCGCCACGTGCTTGCGGACGCGCTCGGCGACTGACATCGGCCCGCGCTCCTTCTTCTCCGCGATGCGGAGGCGGCGGGCGACAACGCCTCTGTCGAACGCGGCGCGTTCGTCGGCCGTCAAGGCGCGTCGGAGCGTCGCCTGAACGCGGCGGACGCCGATCCCGGAGAAGCCCCAACGCTCGATGTCCTCAAGGCTCATGAAGCCGTCACTCCTCGCTCTCGTCTCCGATGTCGCCTTCCGCTTCCACAAGCACACCTTCCTCGCCGTCAAGCTTGGCGGCCTTCGCCTCGTCGTAGCCGTCCGGGCGAATCGCGTCAATGGCGCCGTCCTCAACGCCGAGCAACTCGCGCAAAGGCTTGATGTTTTCAAGGGCGAAGACTATCTGCTCGCGGTCATAGTCGTAGAAACGGTCGTTGAGCCAGCAATAAAGCGCCTTTGCGAGGATGACGCGGAGAGGTTTCGCGAGTCCAGCCCCAACCGCGTCGTCGATGACGTCAAGAATCTTAAACTCCGAAACGTCGTCGATCTTGTCCTGAACCGACCGCACAATCCTGTCTGTCTCGGCGTGTTGCGCGCGCTCGGCGGCGCGTTGCTTGTCGTCCTTCTCCTTTCGCTCGTCGATTTCCTTCTTGCTCGGCCCCCAATGGATGGTTATGTCGCCGGAGTATTTGTCGATGTGGACATAGGCGCACGGGTTCTTCTTTGTGCGCCGCTTGCCTGTCGCCTCTTTCGGAACCTCCCACGCATACTGGACGCGCACAACCTCCGTGCTCTTCGGACAGCCTGAAAGCGCGTCTGCGAGCGCGTTCCCCTCCCACGAATCGTCCTGTTCTCCAAAGCATTTCCTGTCGAGGCACGATCCGAGCGAACCTTCCTGAACATTGTCAAACAGGTCTGCGAGAGCGCCAGTCCTCTTTGTGCAGTTTCTGCACTTCTCATCCGATCCGCAAACGGGATGCTTGATGAACCTCGCGCTGTCAAGGCTCGCCGTCATGCGCTCGAAGTCGAACGAGACGTCTCTCCATGTCACGCGGCGCGTTCCGACGGACTTCAGGACGCGCTTGGCAAGCGCGGATTGGATGTCCGAAGGGTAGCGGGCTATGTTCTCAAGGGCGTCAGCCGTGATGTTCTCCGGGTTGTCGAGCGCGGCCTTCTTGTAGTCGTCCGTCAAGTCAAGCAGCTTTCGGCGGCGGCAGACCCAGGCGTTCGACTTGCCGACCTTCGCGGCGATCTCCTCGCCGCTCATGCCGCACGAGAGGCACTCGCCGACGAGGTTAGCCTCTCGCATCGGCTCGACATCCTTTCGCTGGAGGTTCTCCAACGCCGTCAAGACCATGGCCTCTTTCGTCGATATGTCGAACACCTCGCACGGTATCTTCTTCACTCCGGCGAGGCGGCAAGCGGCCAGTCTTCTGTTTCCTGCGAATACGACGAACTTTCCGTCGTCCATCTCGATGACGCTCAAACGGTTGAGCAAACCCTTCTCGCGTATCGACGCGGCGAGCTCCTCGACATCTGCCTTTGTGATCGTCGGCCGCGGATTCCATGGAGCGAACGCAAGGTCCGCCTCGTTCAATTCGCATGGTTCTCCCTTGCCTGTGATTGTCGTGTCTTTTTTCATGTGTCCTCCTTGTGTTTGTGTGTTCAAATCTGCTCTTTGAGTTTTCCGATGGCGAGTTCAGCCTCCTGGACGGCTCGACCGATGATAACGCCCGCGCCCTCGCACGTCCTGAATGTGTCAACAGCGCCGATCCGCGCCGCCAAGACAAGGCTCGGCGTCAGGTGCGTGACGATCCTCTCGACAAGGTTCTTGACAGATTCTTCGTCAAGCCTGACGACAACAGGCGTTTCGCCTCCGTCATTCTCAATTTTTCTCGCGCAAGTTTTCATCTGTCTCTCCTTTGATTTTCTTTAACTGTTTGTTTTTGATGCTTTGTTTTGCGTTTTCAAGATTTTCGTTAGCCACTTTCAGACGATCAGCGCCGCAGTTACGGGGGGCATTCTTTTTCTGTTCGGAAGAACCTTGACCAGGGGTCGATTCTTCGCCTCGTCTTCACAGTTTTCCAACTTCCGCTTCCTTTGCGCGACATACTCTTTCAAATCTTTCCAGTTTGTTTTCAAATCGTCAAGCAATTCTCGCGATGGATTCGGAAGTCCAACAACCCCTTTCCCGTTCCGATACTTGAAGAACACGATCTCGATCCTTCCCAAACCGAGATGATGGACGCACCCCGAAACATAAGTTCCGCCCCCGGTGTCTATGGGGAGGGTTAGGCGCTTATACAATCGCTCACCTATCCGATTCACACTCATCAGTCAAAACTCCAGCCGTCGTCATCCTCTTCATCTTTTCTTTCCTCTTCCTCTCTCTCCAAAAAAGGTATAGGTGGGTTTGGTGGGTTTAAAAGGCTATTTTGAGAAAAGTCTATAGAAGAATTCCCTATGAGACTTTTTGGAAAATCGGCTTTTAAACCCACCAAACCCACCAAGCCGCGAGCGTTTGGATAGATGCCTGCGCTCTCGTAGACGGTCTTTCCAACGCTTATTCTTGGCGATTTCATCATAAAAACCTTGGAAAACTGTGAAATATACTTCGATAGCGTCTTCCCTATCCTTCTGCATGAGAAAATCTCATCCGTCTTGCTGTCATACTCTTCGCTTTCATGCTGCCGCTTGATAATCGCGTCAGTCATCTCTTGCGACGTGAACTTCCACACGCCATCTTTCGCAACCAAGACGGATAAAATCTCTTTGGCAATCGCGTCATTTTGGAGCGGCAGAACAGCCTTGTCCATTTCAGCCGATGTCATGGCGGCCACGGCACCATCGTAAAACCCGCCGACGCGGCCAAGCCTGATGCTGAATGTCGAGTAATCTGGATGCCTCATGTTGATCGTCGTGTCGACCGGCTCTTTGTCCGCCAACGCTTTCGCCAACAAACGCGCGGCCCATGTCATAAACTCGTCCCTATGCTCAGCGATGTCTTTCGAGAGTTCGGAGTCGGCCGCCTTTTCCCTTGTCGATTCAAGCCTAACTGTCTGCAACCGATCCGAAAGCCCAAGCTCCGTCGCGAACATCGGGTTGTTTGACGTTATGGCAAGATGCGCGTTCGCTCGAAGGACGGACACGCCGAACGTCGTGTAAAGCGTCCTCCGTTTCGTCTGGCCGTCCGTCGCCGCTATTTGGAGCGTGTTCGCGACCCACTTGATCTTCGTGTCGAGATTGTCGTAAATCTCGAACATCCCGCCATTGACCGTCGCCCAAAATGCGTCAAGCCCACGGTCGCCGTCCTCCGCCTCCTGCACGGACATGTCTGGAGTTCCGAGGATCTCTTTAAGCGCTTTCGCCATCCGCGTCTTTCCTGACTGTATGCGCCCCGTGAGAAGGAGCGGCGGTTTCATCCGATGCTTCTTGAAGAGGTTTAGAAACCACAGCCTGACGATCATCCGCCCATTGTCGTCGGCGAAACTCGCCAGCTTGAAGAACATCGAGGTGTCGAACGGATCAAGGCCGTCTCCCTCGACGAGCTTCCAAGGTTTCAGCGTCTGCTTGCGCAGGAACACAACGCCGTCCGTGCCGTTCTGCACCTTCTTCACGCCGCCCGGCGAAACCCTATACATCTCGCTGTCGCCTGACGAGATGTATATTCTGTCGTCAACGCTCGTCCACAAGTTCGCCGGGACAACGCCTTGCGACGCCTCGGAGGAAATCGCCGCGTCGTCGATCATCGACATCACATATCGGAATGTCGTCGATTCCCTGTTGATGTTCGCCTCCGTCGCCAGGAACGACATGAACTCGTCGTTCCTGACGTGCATGAGGATGCCCGTCGTCTCGTCGAAGAACATGCTCGTCGCGTAGCCCTTGGTCTCTTCGTTCCAAAAGAACTTGCCTCTCGCGCGTAGCCACATGAGGCAAATGATCGCCGTCACGTCGAACACCATGCGCCCCGGCAACTTGCCGTTGTTCGCCGCCATCACCTTTGAACACGCGACGGCGATAGCCATCTGAAGGTCGTCGCCACCCCCAACCCCGATTGTCTCAAACCTGTCGCCGAAGGTGTGGAAATCCACCTCGTATCGTCTCGGCGACGACGGGGGCGTGGGGGCGAGAACGCCAAACCTCCCGCCACGCGCCTTTTCCACGCCGTCATCATCCGCGCCATCGACCTCGCCGCCATTCTCGTCGAACGCCGCCCACTCGTCCGGCCACGGCGCGGCGTTCCTGACGACATCGAGGAACGCCGCCTTGTCGCACGGCAACCCGGCGGCGGCGGCCTCCGTCTGCCAGTCCGTGAAATCCTTGACCCTGCCGCGCCCCTCGATCTGTGGCATGACCATGAGCCTGACGAGTGCCTTTCCCTCTGCGTCCGCCGCGCCCTCGTCCGACGCGACGCCAGCCTCGACGAGTTGCCGCTTGACATCGAGCGCGTGCCGCTGCCCTGTCGCGTGGAGTTTCCCGTTCGCGCTCTTCACAGGGTCGTTGTCCGCGATGATGACGATCCTCTTAAGCCCCTTGAAGTAATCCGCCCAGTTTTCGACGAAATCCTTTCCCCACTTGCCCGCGCCACCCGCGTTGCACGTGGCGACAAGCCCCAGTTTCTCGATGTTGAGCGCGTCCTTCTCGCCCTCGACGATGAAGACGCTCTTGCCATGCCGCGCCGCCTCGGCGACACGCGGCAACCTGAAGGGGACGCGCTTGATGTGTGCCCTCGAAAGCCCGAACGACCAGCCGTATTTGTTCGACGGGTCAGGACGCGCCATAACGAACGTCTTTTTACCGTCCTGTTTCAGATACCGCTTGATCTTGTAGACGACGTTCCCATCCGCGTCCTGATAGTCGTAATCACAAACCCACGTGCCGAACTTCCCGCCCTTGCCGCGACCGGCCGCCGCGCCCGCTCCTCCAACCTTCGGCGGCATCAAGTCTGCCATCTTCAATCCCAACGCGCCGACGATGGCCTCCGCCGAGCAGCCGGCGAAGTCGTGGACGAGGATGCGCCCGTCTGTGCCGACCTTGACGCTCATGCTCGCGTTCGCGTCCGCGTGCGCGGGGCAACACGCCTTCCACTGTCCGTCGCCCGTGGATTCCACGCCATTGAGCCTCGCCAGAAAATCCTCGATACTCACTCCTCGCCTCCTTCCGCCGCCGCCATTTCCGCCTCATCGGCGCGTTCTTTCAATCGGTCTGCAATCTGCCGGAGCTGCCGCGCCGCGTGTTCGGAGACGGCCAAATGCGGGGCGAGCGGGCCGCGCCCATTGCCGGTCAATTCCTCGACCGTCTCGCGAAGCCTCGCGACCTCGACAGTCATGCGCTCAATCAAGTATCTCTCGTGATCCGTCAT
>CAVEND010000006.1:0-15388 GCA_963616865.1 Faecalibacterium prausnitzii
GGGAGGATGTTTTTCTCCAGCGTGACGTCGAGGTCGAAGAGGGCGTTGCCCGCGACGCCCGCCTGGCGCGAGAGGCGGATCTGCTCGATGACGTCGTCCACGTGGAGGCGCGACTCGTTGGCCGTCACGCCCACGCCCACGATGAGTTTCTTCGCGTGCCCCCGCTCCTTCGTCTGGTCGCGCAGGAGCTCGCGGAACTTGGCGAGGGAGGACGTGTAGTTCATGGGCACGGCGTAGTCCACAAGCCCCAAGTCGAGCCACTCCTTCCAGTCCTGCCCGACCGTCGCGACGCAGTGCGGATGCTTCCCGTAGACGGCGGCCGTGAGCCACTTGGGCCGCTTGACGCGCCGCCGCGCCTGCACCATGAACGAGGTCAGCTCCGAGGCCGCGTTCTTCGGCTTCGCGACGCCATCGCCCCAGCGCACGAAATCGAGGTGGATGCCCGCGACGGGGTAAGTCTGCTGGATCTCGTCGATGGCCTTGAGGACGAGCGCGCGCACCTCCGGGTTCATGGGGTCCAAGTATTCCGTCAACACGCCCTGCGTCGTCTTGAGCCGCCAGCCCTTCTGCTCGTAGACCTTCAACTGCGCGGGGGCGGCGCGTGTCGCGCTGAAGGCGAGAATCCACGCATGGACGCGGATGCCCGTCCCCTTCGCCGCCGCCAAGCACGCCTTCAACTGGTCGCCCTCCTCGCGGAAAATCTTCGAGCGCGGCAGGACGCGGCTCGGATAGTGCGCGAAGCCCGCGCCCGCGACGTTGACGAAAAGATCCGTCACGCCCGCGTTGCGCAAGACCGCCATCGTCCGAGGCCAATCGCCGGGGTAGAGGCCGCACCCGGAGTGATCCCAAACGGCGTGGATCTCGCCCGCGCGTGTCGTCTGCCGACGCGCGAGATCCCGCCACGCTTTCTTCCGCGCCGCCTCCCGCGCCTGATGCGCGGCCAAACTCCACGCCTTGGGATCGACCGCGCCGACAAGGGCCCCGACGAGCTGCGCCTTCAAGTCCTCGTCGCCGTCCGCGAGAAGGACGTGCGTCATCCAAAAGCCGCCCGTCGTCGCCACGAGCGCCGCCTCGCCGCTCGATTGCCCCAGCCGATCCTCCCACGTGGCGAGGACGCGCCCGCGCCCCGCCTTGGGTCGCGCCCGGAGGAGCACCGTCGACGTTTGGCGGACGAGCGAGGGCAGCCCCGCCGGCGTTTTCGCCGAGAACCGCATCTGACTCCACGCGCCCGGCTTGGGCGCGGAGGCGAACCCCAAAATCTCCACATCCATGAGGTCGGCGAGCGCGCGCGAGGAGGAGTAGAAGACGACGAGTTTCCCGCCGTTCGCGCGGAAATCCTTGAGCGTCGCCAAGGTCGCCGACGAGACTTGGTCGAAGCCGAGGAGGAACGCGATCTTCTCGTTTTGGAGGGACGAGCGCATCTCGCCCGTGGTCACGACTTTCGCGGGAACGCCCTCCTGACCGAGCCACCGCTCCAAGTGGCGGGCGAGCGACGTGTAGTAGCCCGCGCTCTGCGCGACAATCGTGACGGCGAGAAGAAGGGAGGAGATCACGAGGCACCTCCCTCGCACAAGTCGGGTCGCAGACGGCGCGTCCGCTCAAGGGCCGCGCCCGCCCGATAGGCCGCGATCTTTCCGTGGTCGCCGCTCAACAAGACATCGGGGACGCGAAGCCCCCGGAAGACGGCCGGCTTCGTGAACTGCGGACTTTCCAAAAGACCCGACGCGCCGAAACTCTCGTCGCGCACGGACTTCGCCCCGCCCCCCAAAACGCCGGGGAGGAGGCGGACAATCGAATCAACCATCACGCCGGCGGCGAGTTCCCCGCCCGTGAGGACGACGTCGCCAATCGAGAGGATGTCCGTCGCGAGCGTCTCGATCCTCGCGTCAAACCCCTCGTAGTGGCCGCACATGAAAATGAAGTGGCACGGCTTCTCACGCGCCAAATCCGCGAACGACTGCGCCGTTTTCTGCGTGAAGACACCGCCCGCCGGCGCGGTCATGATCACGCGCCGCTCCTCGCCCTCCCGCGTCACGCACGACTCGACGGCCGCGAACCACGGCTCGCAGCGCATGAGAAGCCCCGGCCCGCCGCCATACGGCGCGTCGTCCGTCTTGCGCCACCGCCCCACGCCGAAGCGTTTCAAGTCGACGAGGGAGATTTCGACAAGACCCTTTTTCGCCGCGCGCGCGAGGATGGACTGCGTGAGGAAGCCCGAAAGCATCTCCGGCTGGACGCTGATGACGTCAATGCGAAGCACGGGGCGCGGACTCCTCACTCGTCCTTGACGAGTTTGCCGTCCTTCATGACGAGGTGGCGTTTCGCGTAGGCGGCGATGTCGTCCTCGTGCGTGACCATCACGATGGTGATGCCCTCGCGCGAGAGTTCCGTGAAGAGGTTCATGATCTCGATGGAACTTTTCGTGTCGAGGTTGCCCGTGGGCTCGTCCGCGAAGAGGACGGGCGGCTTGTTCATGAGCGCGCGCGCGATGGCGACGCGCTGCTGCTGTCCGCCGGAGAGCTGCGCGGGCGTGTGCCCCGTGCGCCCGCCCAAGCCGACGCGGCGCAACAACTCGATGGCGCGTGTCCGCCGCGCATGGCGCGTGAGCGCCCCCAAATAGAGGTCGGGCAGTTCCACCTGCTCGACGGCGCGTGTGCGCGGCAGGAGGTTGAAGTTCTGGAAGACGAAGCCGAGTTTCTCGTTGCGGATGTGCGCGAGCTCCGCCGCGCTCCGGCGGGCGACCTCCGTGCCGTCGAGGAGATACGAGCCCGACGTCGGCGTGTCGAGGCAGCCGAGGATGTTGAGCATCGTCGACTTGCCGGAGCCCGACGCGCCCATGATCGCGACGAACTCGCCGTTCTCAATCGTCGCGGACACGTCGTCGAGCGCGTGCACCTCCTCGTCGCCGATGAGGTAGGTCTTGCGCAAGTTGCGGATCTCGATCAAGTGACCCATGGCGTCTCCGTCATTTCTTCGGCGCGGGGGCCGTCCCCGCCGTGCCATGCTTGGGCGGCTTGGGCATGAAGGGATTGTTCGCCTCCGTCGCGGCCGCGCTCGGCGCCGCCGTCTCGTAGCCGACGACCGCCTGCTGGCCGACGAGCGCGTCGCCGCCCACGATCTCAACGAACGAATCATCCGTCACGCCCTCCGCGACGTGTCGCGGCGTGAGCCGTCCCTCCTCGACGAGCCAAATCTTGCGCCCCTCCGGGATGCCCTCTTGCGGCACGTCCCCGTCCTTCGGGCGGAAGCGGAACGCCGCCGCCGAGACGACGACGACATCCTCGGCGCGAGCCGTCTCGATGGAGAGCGTCGCCGTCATGCCGGGGAAGAGCAACTCGTCGGGGTTGTCCGCCTCGATGATGACGGGGTAGGTGACGACGTTGTTCGTCGTCGTCGACGCGAGGCGGATCTGGCGCACCTTGCCCGTGAACGTGCGGCGGTAGGCGTCGGCCGTGAAGGTGACGGTCTGCCCGACCTTGACTTGCCCGACGTCGGCCTCCGGCACCGTCGCCTCGATCCAAACGGTCTTCAGATCCTCGGCGATGGTGAGGACGGGGACGGCGTTCATCGACGAGACGACGGTCTCGCCCTCCTCGACCTTGCGCGAGAGGACGACGCCCGTCACGGGCGAGCGGATCGTGCAGTAGTCAAGGTCGGCCTTCGCCTTGGAGACGGACGCCTTCGACTGCTCGACGGACGCCCTCGCCCCCTCCAAGAGGGCAATCGCCTGGTCACGCGCCTCGATGGCCTCGTCCAAGTCGGCCTCGGAGCACATCTCCTTGGCGAAGAGCGCCTGCTTGCGGACGAGCGTCTTCTCGGCCAAGACCTTCGCCGCCTCGCGCTGCTTGACGGTCGCCTCGTTGCCGTGGAGCTGCCCCAAGGCCTGGCGGTAGGTCGCCTCGTAGACGAGCGGGTCGATGAGCGCGACGATCTGGCCGTTCGTGACGGTCGAGTTGTAGTCGACGAAGAGTTTCAAGACCTTGCCGTTCACCTGCGCCCCCACGGGGATGCCGCTCGGCGTGTTGCGCGGCTGGACAGTCCCCGTCGCCTCGACGGTGCGCACGATGTCACTGCGCGTGATGGGCGCGAACCGGAAGCGCGGCCCCTTCGCCCGCGAAAAGTCGTTGGAGCAGCCGGCCACAAGGGCCAGCGCGATGGCGGCGTGAATGACTTTCATTTCATCCTCTCTTTCTCGTCACGTGTTCTTTCTTGAAAGACGACCTCGCGCCCCGTCAGGGCGAGAAGCGCGGCCTCCGCGCGTTGCCCCGCGTAGAACGCCTCAATCGCGTCGCCGCGCGCCTGCGAGTCGCTCGCGATGGCCTCGGAGAGCTCCACGCGGGACGCGCTTCCGACGGCGAACTGCTCGCGCACGGTCTCCAAATTCTCGGCGGCCTGCAGCATGCTCGACCACGCGCTCGCCAGCGCCTCGCGTGAGTTGTCGCGGTTCGCGATGGCCTTCTCCAACTCGACGGAGAGCGTCTGCTCGGCCGCGTCCACGTCGGCCGACGCGCTCTGGAGCGCGACGACGGCGCGATCCACGGCCGTTGTCTTGCGGAAGCCTTGGAAGATCGACTGGACGCACGAGGCCCCCCAGCGGAAGACCCAGAGCGGGTCGCTCCACGAGAGGGAGGCCGAGAGCGACAGCGACGGGTAGAGGTCGGCGATGGCCGCGTCAACCTTGTAGGACGCGGCGCGGAAGTTCGCGCGAGCCAAGCGCAGCGTCGGCGCGTTCGTCCGCGCAAACGCGAACGCCTCGCCCACGTCGTCCGTCGTCGCGCCGAACGCCTGACGGACGCTGTGGACGCCCACGCTCTCCGTCCCAAAGGCGTCGCCCCAAGTGCCACGCGCCGCCTCCACGCCAAGGGCCTGCATCAACTCCGCCCCCGTCGTCTCGACGAGGTTCGACGCGGAGACGACCGACTGACGGGCCTGCGCCAAGTCGAGCCGCGCCTTCAAGACATCGAGGCGGTTGGCCTCGCCCGCCTTGCGCCGCTCCTCCGCCCGCGTCAAATGCTCGGCGTATTGAAAGGCGTTCGTGATGGAGACCGCGAGGAGCGCGCGTTTCTCGTAGAAGTCGAAGTAGGACTCCGACACCTCCTGAAAGACGCTCCACCGCTCCTGCGAGAGCGCGTGCTCGGCGGCGATGATCTTCTCGACCTGCGCCTGCGCCTCGGCTGAGAAGCGGCCGAAGTCGTAGACGAGCAAATCGAGCGACAGTTCGCCGCCCACCTGGCCCTTGCGCGTCGAAAGGCTGTCGCCCGCGTGAACGCCGTCGCTCGCCGCCGAATAGGAACCCGACACGGAGAGTTTCGGCACCGTCCAAATGGCCTGCCCGCCGCCCACGAGGGGCGCGTCGGCGACGAGTTCCTTGAGGGCGAGATGCGCGTCCTTGACGGCGAGCGTCTTCGAGAGGACGGACGGGCGGTTCGTCATCGCGAAGTCCACGAGATCCGCGAGGGAGAACGCGCGGAAGTCGACGCGGGCAAGCCTGTCGCACGATCCCTCGTCCACGCCGTAGCGCGGCGCGAGGTCGCGCTGCGTCTCACGCGCCGAGTGGATCGTGGCGCACCCCGCCACGAGGAGGCTCGCGAGGAAGGCGATCTTCGGGGCGTTCATTTCGTCAACTCCTGAATCATGCCGTCGATGGGCGAGTCGTCGCCGCGAACGTCGAACTTGAAGAGGTTGAGTTTGACCGTCACGGGATGCGACGACGTGTTGCGGTAGCGGGCGTGGCGGTAGCCGTCCTCGACTTTGAGGGGCGTTTCCATCTGCTCGCCGTGGACGCGGACGGCCAACTTCTCCCACGCCTGTCCGTCGCGGGAGACTTCGATGATGCCCGACGAGGCGGCTTGGGCGTTGCCCAGTTTCGCGTGGAAGTAGTCGGTCTGCCACGAGTCGGGCACGGAGATGCCGAACGACTCGCCGGCGCGGATCGTCTTGGGCTCCATGATCGCGTCAAGCCGCGCGTATTTGCCGTCGCGGGAGGCGGTCAGTTTCGGCAGACTCTGCGCCGACGAAAAGCCCTTCAGCCCGCTCGCCTCGGCGAAGGGGCGCGAGAAATGCGCCACGTAGAGGGCTTGGAGGCGGTTGAGGACAAGGGACTCCACGAGCGGCTTCAAGACACGCGCCGACGCTTCCGGCGCGTGCATGCGCGGCTTGTCGCCCTCGAACGTCGCCTCGCGGAAACGCTCCTTCGCCGCCTCGCCCGACTTGACGGCGCGCGCGCGGATCTTCTTCAACTTGGCGGCGAGCGAGCTGTCCGGCTCGTCCAAGGCGAGCAAACCTTGCGCCATGAGGAAGCGTTCGTTCTCAAGCCAGCCGCGCAACTCCCAGCCAAGCCCCGCGTCGAGCGGCAGCTTGGCGAGGAGCGTCTTCGTGGCGCCGCCAACCGTGCGGAAGAGCGCGCGCAGTTGCGTGCGCGTCTCCTCGGTGAGTTTCCCGCCGCTCAACTCCGCCCACGCCCGGTCGGCGAGCGGCTGGGCGCTGACGCTCTCCTCGCGGCGGTAGCCGTGGACGTTGGGGCCCTGGTCGGCGTTGTGCTCGGCGAAGATGCGCATCGCGTGGGCGACGTCGGGGTCGGGGTAGAGTTTCGCGAACGACTCCTCCCACGCCTTTTGCGAGTCGAAGGTGTCGGGGTTCTGGCACCACTTCGCGACGCCGTAGAGCGCGATCTTGTTCGCCTCGCAGTTCTCCATCGGGTTGGAGACGAAGCCCGCGAGCGGCGCCTTCTCAAGCCCGTAGGTGCGCCCCAAAAGGACGTGCTTGCGGCAGTAGTCGTTGACGGGCCAGTTCCACCAAATGAAGGGCGGGCGGCGGAACGCCTTGGTGATTTTCGCGACATCGTCGGCGCGGATGTCCGTGCAGATCGAGCGACCCGTCCACATGATCTTCGCGCTCGCGTCGAGGCGTTCGCCCAGCGTGTTTTGGTAGGGGGCCCCCGTCCCCCAGTAGATGTTCGGGCAGACGATCAGCGGCGAGCAGTCGCCCTTCGCGTTCAAGAAGTCGCGGATGATCATGTTGCAGATGTCGGCGTGGAACGATGCGTCCGCGCCACCGAAGTCGTCGAAGAAGACGGCGAAACTGCGGAAGCCAATCGCATACATGTCGGAAAGTTTGCGCATCAGCGCGTCCGCGTCCTCGCGGTTCCCCTTGCGGTAGGTGCCGCCCAAGTGGATCGCCCAGTAGAAGTGAACCTTGTTCTTCTTCGCCGCCGCGAGCAGGCGTTTGAAATCCTTTTTCTCGCTCTCCGGGTAGAAGTCGCGCCAGCGGCTGTGGTGGTAGGGGTCGTCCTTGGGCCCGTAGATGAAGACGTTGAGGTCGTTCTCGCCCATGAACGTGAGAAGCGAGAGCCGCCCCTCCGTTCCCCACGGGCGGCCGTAGTAGCCCTCGACCACGCCCCGGAACTCGATGGGCGAGGCGGCGGACGCGGCGAGCGCGGCGCAACAGAATCCAAAAAGGGCGAGTTTTTTCATGGTCGTCATCTCCTTATTCGAAGCTCGTCTCGTCGCAGACGAGCGTGTTCATGATGTAGTCCTTGCGTTCGGGCGTGTTCGCGCCCATGTAAAACTTGATGGTCTTCTCGACATCGGAATCGTCCGCGCACGTGACGGGCGTGAGGCGCATGTTCTCGCCGATGAAGTCGCGGAAGTCGTCGTCGTCGAGCTCGCCCAAGCCCTTGAAGCGCGTGATCTCGCACCCGCGCCCGCACTTCTTGATGGCCGCCTCGCGCTCCGCGTCCGAGAAGCAGTAGAACTGCTCCTTTTTGTTGCGGACGCGGAAGAGCGGCGTCTCCAAAATGAAGACGCGCCCGTCCGTGACGAGCGGGCGGTAGAAGCGCATGAAGAACGTCGTCAGGAGCATGCGGATGTGAAGCCCGTCCACATCGGCGTCCGTCGCGAAGATGATCTTCCCGTAGCGCAGGTGCTCCAGCGTCTCGTCCACGTCGAGCGTCTTGATGAGGTTGAAGAACTCGACGTTCTCGTAGAGGACGTTCTTGCTCATGCCGCACGTGTTGAGGCACTTGCCGCGCAGGAAGAAGACGGCCTGGTTCGCCGCGTTGCGCACCTTGCCGAGCGTCCCGCCCGCCGACAGCCCCTCGGTGAGGAAGATCATCGTGTCCTCGCCCTCGGCCTTGCCCGTCTTCTTGTCAACCTTGTCGAGCTTGAGGTGGCGTTGGCAGTCCTTCAGCTGCGGGACGCGCACCGAGACGGCCTGGGCGTGCTCGCGCGCCTTCTTCTTGATCGTGACGAGCTGCGAGCGGATCTTGCCCGTCTCCTCGATCTTCGCGATGAGTTTCTCCGTCTCGTGCGGCGCGCGGTGGAGCTCGGCCTCAATCGCCTTCTTCATCTCGGCGACGAGATCGGCGCGGATGTCGTTCATGACGAACTTGATCTTCGTCTGCCCCTCGAAGACGGGGTTCATGATGCGGATGGAGACCGCCCCCAAAAGCCCGTCGCGGATGTCGTCGCCGTCGAACCTCTTTTTCGCGTCGTAGTCGTTGAGCGCCTTGGTGAGGGCCTCCTTGAACGCCGTCAGGTGCGTCCCGCCGTCCGTCGTGTATTGGCCGTTCACGAACGAGTGATACTCCTCGCCAAAGCGGTTCGTGTGCGTGAAGATGATCTCCAGCGTCTTCGTCTTCACGTGGAACGGCGCGTAGAGTTTCTCGAACTGCGCCTCGTCGGCGATCAAGTCGGCGAGGCCGTTGTCGGAGCGGATCTCCTGGCCGTTGAGGACGATGGTCAGCCCCGCGTTGACGTAGGCATACATCTTCATGCGCCGGAGGACGTGCTCCTCGCGCATCTTGAAGCGTTTCAAAACCTTCTCGTCGGGCTTGTAGTGGATGAACGTGCCGTCGCGCTCGGCCGTCTTCTGCTTGCCGCGCTTCTGCGACTTCAAGCGCCCTTCCTCGAAATAAGCCTCGGAGAATTCGCCCTCGCGGAAGGAGCGCACCTCGAAGAACGCGGAGAGCGCGTTGACGGCCTTCGTGCCGACGCCGTTCATGCCGGCGGAGAACTGGAAGGCGTCGGAGTCGAACTTGCCGCCGGTGTTCATCTGGCTGACGCAGTCGACGACCTTGCCCAAGGGGATGCCGCGCCCGTAGTCGCGCACGGAGACCTCGCCGGAGTCGTAGTTGACGGTGACGTCGATCCGCTTGCCGTGGCCCATGACGAACTCGTCAATCGAGTTGTCGATGACCTCCTTCATCAGGATGTAGATGCAGTCGTGATACATCGCGCCCGTGCCGGGCTCGCCGACATACATCCCCGGCCGCGTGCGGATGTGCGTGACGGGGTCGAGCGTCTTGATGTTCTCGTCGCCGTAGCTCTCGCGCGCCATGGGTCAGCCGTTCCCCTTCTTCTTCTTCGCGCACGCGCAAGATGAGCCCGCGCACGCGCACGGCATCGAGACGTCGCGCCCCGTCCAGCAGTAGGTGCACACCTTCGACTTGTCAAGGCCAATCGCCTGAACGAGGTCGTCCACGCGCTGGAAGGCGAGCGACGTGAGGTTGAGCGTCTTGCGGATATAATCGACCATCCCCGCGTATTCCGTCGTGTCGGGGTTCGTGTAGAGCGCGAGCGTCGCCTCGTCCTCGCCCCCCCGCTCGCGGATGTAGCGGCGCGTGATCAAGTCGTAGACGGACTTCGAGCGCGAGAAGTTGAGGAACGGGCAGGGGTAGACGAGCGGCGGGCAGGCGATGCGCACGTGCATCTCGCGGCAGCCGAGCGCGTAGAGGCGGGCGGCCTGCTTCGAGAGCTGCGTCCCACGGACGATGGAGTCGTCGCAGAACGCGAGGCGCTTGCCCTTGATGAGCCCTTCGATGGGCAGGAGTTTCATGGAGGCGACGTGCTCGCGCATGCGCTGATCCTGCGGCATGAACGACCGCGCCCACGTCGGCGTGTATTTGACGAAGGGGCGCGAATAGCGGACGCCCGCCTCGACCGCGTAGCCGAGCGCGTGGGAAGTCCCCGAGTCGGGGATGCCGCACGCCGCGTCGATCTCGACGGGGTTGCGCCGCGCCAAGGCCGCGCCACAGCGGTAGCGCACCATCTCGACGTTGCGCCCCTCGTAGCTCGACGCGGGGAAGCCGTAGTAGACCCAGAGGAACGAGCAAATGGCGCACGAGCTGTGACCCGGCTGGAGCGTCTTCACCTCCCCGTCGGGGGTCAGCTCCGCGATCTCGCCGGGGGCGAGTTCGCGCACGAGTTCGTAGCCCAGATTCGCGAACGCGCACGACTCCATGACGACCATCATCGCGCCCGGCTTCTTGCCGACGAGGAGCGGCGTGCGCCCCCAATAGTCACGCGAGCAGATGAGCCGGCCGTCCTCCGTGACGACGAGAACCGACATCGAGCCACGGACGCGCTCGTGGACGTAGCGAAGCCCCTCCTCGACCGACGACTTCTTCGACATGAGCGCGGAGACGATCTCCGTAGGGCCGACGATGCCCGACGTCGTGGAGAACTGCAGCTGCGTGCCGTTCACCTGAAAGAGCTCGTCGATCAACTCCTTTTGGTTGTTGATGAGTCCGACGGTGACGATGGCGTAGGTTCCCAACTTCGAGCACATCACGAGCGGCTGGGGGTCGGTGTCGGAGATGCACCCGATGCCCACGCGCCCGGCGAACTGCGTGACGTCGCGCTCGAACTTGGAGCGGAACGGCGCGTTCTGGATGTTGTGGATGGAGCGGCGGAACGCGCCCGACGCGCCGAGGACGGCCATGCCGCCCCGATGCGTCCCGAGGTGCGAATGGTAGTCCGTCCCGAAGAAAAGATCGCTCACGCACTCGTCACGAGAAACAACGCCGCAAAGTCCGCCCATAACTGCCCTCCCTCGATGAAATCAACCTCTTTCGTCACATCGCGGGCTTCTGCCCGAAATCGACCTGACGGCGCCCCTTGAACGACTTGCGCTTCCGGCGATCCTTGCGCGGCTTGCCGCGCCGGCCTTGTCCGGGCGTCATCCACGGCGGCGGCTCCAGCCCGTCACGCGCCGCGCGCGCGTCGCGCCCCATCCCCTCCTCCGTGTGGAAGGGATGGTCGCTCTCCAAGGGGATCGTCTTCTTGATGAACCGCTCGACGGCCTTGAGCTGGCCGCGCTCGTCCCGCGTCACGAAGGAGAGCGCGAGACCCGAGCCGCCCGCGCGCGCCGTCCGCCCGATGCGGTGGACGTAGTTCTCCGTCTCCAACGGCAGCTCCATGTTGATGACGCAGTCGATGTCGGGAACGTCGATGCCACGGCTCGCGATGTCGGTCGCCACGAGGACGCGCACCGTCCCCTTGCGGAAGCCGTCGAGCGCGCGCGTCCGCTGGTTCTGCGTCTTGTCGGAGTGGATCGCCGCGCACGGGACCTCGGCGCGGACGAGTTTCTTGACGATGCGATCCGCGCCGTGGCGCATCTTCGTGAAGACCATGACCTTGCGCCACTCGGGGTGCGTCTCCAAGAGGTGCGCGAGCAGCGCGTCCTTGTTCGCCTTCTCGACGAACAGCACCTTCTGGTTGATCTTCTCGACCGTCGGGGCCTCCGGGGAGATGTTGACCTCGACGGGATCGCGCACGAGTTCCCCGGCGAGGCGCGACATCTCCTCGTTCATCGTCGCCGAGAAGAAGAGGGCCTGGCGCTGGAGGGGGAGCTTCGAGATGATCCGCTTGACGTCGGGGAGGAAGCCCATGTCGAGCATGCGGTCGGCCTCGTCGAGGACGAAGCACTCCACGCGGTCGAGGTAGAGGATGCCCTGGGTCATCAGATCCATGAGGCGGCCGGGGCAGGCGATGACGATCTCCGCGCCCTTCTTGATGTCCTTGACCTGCCCGAACTGCGACACGCCGCCGAAGACGCACGCGAAGGGGATCGCGGCGTTCTTCGCGTAGCGGCGGACGTTCTCGGCCGTCTGCGCCGCGAGCTCGCGCGTCGGCGAGAGGATCAGCGCGCGCGGATGCCCGACGCGGCGCGGGCGACGCTCGTGGAGGAGGTGGTGGAGGATCGGCAGCACGAACGCCGCCGTCTTGCCCGTCCCCGTCTGCGCGATGCCGATGAGGTCGCGCCCCTTCAAAAGCGGCGCGATGGCCTTCTCCTGAATCGGCGTGGGTTTCTCGTAGTGGAGATCCCTCAAAGCCGACTGCAGCTTTTGGTCAAGCGTTCCGAATGCGTTTCCCTCGAACATGGCGATGTAGCTCCTCAAAGACAAGAAGGATGGCCGCGCACGAAATCAGCGTGTCGGCGACGTTGAAACACGGGAAGTGCCACGCCCCGCGCCAGTGGACGTCGATGAAATCGACGACGTGGCCGCGAACGAGGCGGTCGATGACGTTGCCCACGATGCCCGAATAGAGGAAGACCTCCGCCGCGAACCCAAGGCGCGACGGCGGGAAGACCGCGCGCCGCTTCCAAAGGAGCAGCGCGAGCATCAAAAGGCCGAAGACGGCGAGCGGCCAAACCTGACCTTGGAACATCCCCCACGCGCACCCCCTGTTCTCGACATACGCGAGCGAGAGGACGTTCGGGATGAGGTCACGCGGCGCCGCGCCCTTCAGAGTCCCAACCGCCAACTCCTTCGTGACGGCGTCGAGAAGGACGAGGTTCGCGCACGCGGCCAAGGTCAGGAGGAACCTCCTCACCGCGAGGTCCGCTCCATGTCGCTCTGGCACTCCATGCACGTCAGGACGAACGGCTGGTTCAAGAGGCGCGGCTTGCGGATGAGCTGCCCGCAGACCGTGCACACGCCGTAGGTGCCGTCGTCGATGCGGTGCAGCGCCTCGTCGATCTGCTGGATCGTGCGGTTCAAGTTCCCCATCTGGCCGAGCGTCTGCCAGCGCAGCGTCTGCGCCGTGCCGTCGCCGCCGTCCGCCTCGCGATCCTCCGACTCTTCAAGACCCATCGCCTTCATCGAGAGGACGCCCTGCGCCGTCTGCGCGCGCAAGTCGAGCAAGCGGCGGCGGAACTCCTTCAAGTCGGCGGCGGGGAACTTCTCCGACGATTTGCCGGGCGTCCGCGTCGTCGGGCGGCGCGACAGCTTGATGTCGCGGGCGGCGGCCTGCGCCTCCTCCTCCTGGCCCCGCTTCGCCGCCTCCTTCTTCAGCTGCGAGACGAGATCCATTCCAAAGGCGACCGCCTTGGCCGTGTCGATCTCCGGCACGTCGGACGGCGTTTTCGCCACGGCGGGCTTCTTGGCGATGCGCGGCGCGACTTTCTTCTTCTCGGTCTTCTTCATGGTCTACCCCTCTGTGCCTTTGTGACTCTGTGTCTCTGTGTTAGAAAAAACAGTTGCCGTCTTTGTCAGATTTGGACGCCTTCGGGGAGCTTCATCCAATCGCGGACGTCCCCGGGCAGCGGGCGGATCTCCTTGACGCGGGCGAACACCGTCTCGCCCTCGCCCGTGGGCAGCTCGAAGTTCTCGCCGACCTTCTTGCCCATCAAGTTCTGCGCGACGCGCGTCTGCGAGGAGAGGATGCCCTTCTCGACGTCGTTGTCCCACTCGCCGAGGATGTGCCACGTCTTCTCGCCCGACGGCGTTTCGCACACGACGCTCACGCCGGGCATGACCTCGTCGCACGTCGCGTCCTCGAAGTCGGAGGGCTTGACGGCCTCAAGGTCGGCCTGCATGACGGTCTGCTTCTGCATGAGCGCGCGCTGCTCGTCCTTGGCATACTGGTATTCGGCGTTCTCCGAGAGGTCGCCGTAGCTCTTCGCGAACTCGATGCGCTTGACGTTCGCGGGCATCTCCTCGTTGATGAGCTTCAGGTAGTCGAGCTTGCGCTGCGCGAAACTCCGGAAGGACGTCCGACGCGCGTATTCCCTCTTCTTCTCGACCTTGACGAGGTGCTGCTCCAGCGACGGGACGATCTTCGTCATGCGCACGACCGTCGTGTGGTGCGTCGAGGCCTCCCACGCGATGGACGCCTGGAAGCGCTCGAAGAAGAGGATCTGGTCGGACGGCGAGAGCCACCCAAACATCTTCTCCAGCCACGCGCGGTCGGCGAAGAGGCGGCGGACGAGGTTCTGCATGCGCAGCGTCTCGCCGCTCTGGCGCCCCTCGCCGAGGGCGATGGCGTGGCTCAGGAGCGTGATGAGCGAGGGCAGCTCCGCCCAGTCCTTGAACTGCTCGTATTTGCCGACGATCAAGGTGGTCAGCGTCGCCGGGGCCTTGGGGCGGCGCATCATGTCCGAGAGGGCCTTGCGGCAGTCGGGCAGCGTGCCGAACTGCGCGACGATCTCCGAGACGGCCGCGAAGCACAAGTCGTCGACGGCCTTGTAGAGCTGGGCGCGCGCGTCCTCGTCCACGGCGAGGAACGCGATCATCTCGCCGACCTCGCGGGCGGGGAGGTCGGCGGCCGCCTTGATGAAGCGGCGGCGCTCCCACAGGTAGCCGCGCATGTCGGCGGCCTCCGGGCGCGTGAAGCCGAGGCTCGTCACGAGGCAGGCGAGGCGGGCGAAGAGGGCGTCGTCAACCTTCCGCGCCGCCGTGACGGCGAACGCGAGACGCTCGCCGACCTTCGCCTTCGTGTCCTCGTCGGCCGTCTTCATCTTGCCCTGCGCGACGTATTCGCGCACGGCCGAGAGGATGTGCTTCGGGTCGGTGAGGCCGCAGAACGTCGTGAGCCACACGTCGCCGTAGTCCTCGGCGGCGGCCTTGAGCTGGATCGGCTCCGTCTTCTTGACGGGGATGGCGACGCAGGGGTCTTTCTTGAGCGCGGCGCGGGCCTGATCCCAGAACTTCTTCCAGTTGACGGCCTTGACGAAGCCGTGCTGGACGCAGTAGTCCTCCAAACGGACGAGCGTCATCGACGAGCCGTTCGAGCGGATGACCGCCTTCAGGAACTCGCCCGGCTTGTCCTTGAGCAGGGCCTCGAAGTCGGCGGGGGCGGTCTCGCGCAGGACGAGGATGTGATCCTTCGGCGGGACGACGAGCATGTCGCAGGCGGCGGCGTAGGTGAACTGGTGGCCCTTGCGCGTGCGGAAGTCGACGGTGATGCGCTTGTAGAAGGAGTCGATCTTCCTCACGGTGCCCAGGCCCCAGGTCGGGTTGAGGACCTTCGTGCCCGCCGCGCCGGGGATGTTCGCGGCGAAGGCGATGAGTTTTTCGAGGTTGACGAGCGAGACGTCGAGCGGGTCGCGGTCAAACGCGAGGCCGTCCAAAAAAGAAAGAAGAAGGCGATCTTCCGTCGTCTTCTTCAAGGCGTCCCTGACGCCGGCGGCCTGCAGCCTCTTGGACAGTTCCTTCGTGTTCGCCCGCACGAGTTTGAACGCCCCGTCGAAGTCTTTGCGCTCCGCGCACGCGTTCAACTCGCCCACTAATGCTTCCGTATCGGCCATGGCCACTCCTTTTGAAAATTTCAAGTTCGTTTATTATACCATATTGCCCGCGCCGCATGAGCGGGAAAAAACACGGAAG
>CAVEND010000007.1:0-13694 GCA_963616865.1 Faecalibacterium prausnitzii
TAAACATTTTGCCCGTTGTTTATGATATAATACAATGAGATATGAATAAGATTTCCGCTCTCGTTGCGCTCTCCATGAGTCTCCTCTCTCTTCATGCCTCTGAAAACCCCCTTTTGACGGATTGGAAAACGCCCTACGGCATTCCGCCGTTCGGCGAGATCACAAACGACGATTTCATCCCCGCCTACAAAGTTGGCATCGCGGAACACTCGAAGGTCATCGACTCCATCATCGCGAACAAGGACGCGCCGACGTTCTTCAACACGTGCGCCGTCATGGACGGCTCGGCGGAAACGATGTCGAAAGTCGGGGCCGTCTTCGGCACGTTGATGGGGAGCGAGCGCTCGGACGCCCTCGACGCGATTCAGACGGAACTTGACGCGCTCGCCGTCGCGCACGGCGCGGAGATCGTCGCCAAGACGCAGCTCTTCTCGCGTGTCGCCGCCGCCTACAAGGGCGACCAGACGAATTTGACGACGGAGGAAAAGCGCATTTTGGAGGACACGTATCGCGGCTTCCGCCGCTCCGGCGCGGAGTTGGGCCCCAAGGAACAGGCGCGGCTCAAAGAGATCAACCTCGCCCTGAGCGCCTATTCCCAGCGGTTCAGCAAGAACGTCCTCGCCGCCGACAAAGCCTTCAAGGACACGTTCGGCTTCAGCATCGCCGAATACAAGGAGAAGATGGCCTCCTCGCCCGACCGCGAGTTGCGCCGCCGGATGTGCGCGTTCTACACGAGCCGTTGCAGTTCGCCGGGCGACGAGGACAACCGCGGGATCGCCGTCGAGATGCTGAAACTCCGTTTGGAGAAGGCGCGGCTTTTGGGCTACGAGACGTCCGCCGACTACTTCATCGAGCCGCGCATGGCGAAGACGGGCAAGGCGGCGGAAGCGTTCCTCGACCGCATCATGAAGGCGGCCAACGCGCAGACGAAGATCGAACGCGCCGCCATGCAGGAGATCATGGATCGCGACATCGCCGCCGGCCTCCTGCCGCCGGGGACGAAACTCCAGCCGTGGGACTGGTGGTATTACGCCGAGCGTCTCAAAAAGGATCGCTACCAAGTCGACGACGAGGTGTTGAAGCGCTACTTCAGTTTGGAGAACGTGACGAAGGGGATGTTCCGCGCCGCCGAGCGTCTCTACGGCGTCCGGGCGCGTCTCATCGAGAACGCGCCCACCTACAATCCGAAAGAGACGAAGACCTACCGCATCGAGGATGCGGATGGCTCGCTCGTGGGCATTTTCATGACGGACTACCGCGCGCGTGTGACGAAGGCGAACGGCGCGTGGAAGTCGAACATCCGCGCACAGTTCATCGACGAGAACGGTCAGGACGTCCGCCCGATCGTCATCAATGTCGCGAACATGGGCGACCACCTCACGTCGCGTGACGTGGAGACGCTCTTCCACGAGTTCGGCCACGCGCTGCAGGCCCTCATGCAGCGGTGCCGCTATCGGTCGTCGGGCAGCCTGAACCGCGATTACGTCGAGGTCTTCTCGCAGTTCAACGAGCATTTCGCCTTCCAGCCCGAGCTTCTGGCCGAGTATGCGTTCGACGAGGAGGGGAATCCCATTCCCGACGAACTCGTCCGCAAACTGAATGCCTCCTCGCGCCACAACCAAGGCTTCACGGTGGCGGAGCTCGCCGTCGCCTCGCTGCTCGACCTCAAACTGCACATGCTCACGGACTTCACCGACTTCGACTTGGAAGCGTTCGAGAAGAAGGTTTGCGCGGAGGCGGGGCTTATCCCGGAGATTGGCCTCCGCTACCGCACGCCCTACTTCAAGCACTCGTTCGCGGGCGGCTATTCGGCGGGCTACTACTCCTATCTGTGGAGCCAGGTTTTGGAGCAGGATCTCTTCTCCATCTTCGAGAAGTCGGGCAACGTCTGGAACCGCACGTTGGCGGAGAAGTTCCGCCGCACGTTCTTCGAGCGCGGCGACAGCGAAGACCCGATGGTTCTCTTCCGCACGTTCGCGGGGCGCGACGTGGATTTGCGCTCCTTCTTCGACGCCAAAGGCTTTGTCCTCGACGAGAAATGATGACCATCGACCAACTCAATTCGCGTTTCGGCGCACCGGGGCGCATCGTCTTCCGCGAGGGCTTCGCGGGCTTCCCCACCGTCGTCATCGCCAGCAAGTATGGCGCGGCGGAGATCGCGCTCTACGGCGGCAACGTCCTCTCCTACCGTCCGACGGGACATTCGCAAGTTCTCTTCCGCCCCGCCAAGAAGGACGCGGACTACACGCGCGGCGAAAGTTTCCACGGCGGCATCCCCGTGTGCTGGCCGCAGTTCGGCAACAAGGCGTTCGCCGACCTCCCGCAGCACGGCTTCGCCCGCCATTCGCTCTTTTCCGTCCAGTCGACGGAGTATACCGAGGAGAAGACGGAGATCGTCCTTTCCCTCGCGCCGACCGAGGAAACGCGCAAGATTTGGCCGCACGACTTCGCTTTGGAGTTCCGCGTCTCCGTGACGATGAAGTTGAACCTCTCCCTTAAAACGACGAATGTGGGGGCCGAGCCGTTTGACTTCAGCTGCGGCTTCCATCCCTACTTCCTCGTGCGCGACCGCAACGCGGTCGAGGTGCGCGGCCTCGACGGCTGCGCCTATGTGGACGGCACGACGAAGGAAATGAAAGAGGGCGTGTGGTCGGGAAATCTCAAAGTCGATTTCGCGCCCGACCACATCTTCTCGCTCCCGGACGCGCCGCGCCACGCCGTCGCGATCCTCGACCCCTCGCTTCGCCGCGCCATCGCCGTGGCGTCGTCCGGGAACACGAAGTGCGTCGTGTGGAACGTGGGCGAGAATGGGAAACTCTCGGACGGCGACGCGGACGACTGGCGAAAGTTCGTCTGCGTCGAGCCCGTGAGCCAATGGCCCGGCGCGGAGACGCTGGAGAGCGGGGCGACGCATGAACTTGTTGTGGCGATTCAGGCACATTTGGAGGGTCTGGGAGAATGACGAACGAGAAGAAAAAATGCGTTCCAGAGGATCTGAAAGAGTGGTATGCGCTTTCGTGTCCCATTCAGGGGCTTCGCTTCGACGCGGGGACGCTCGCGTTCCTTGACGCGGACGGCGACGGTCGCATCCGCTCCGACGAGGTGAAGGCGGCTCTCGCGTTCCTGCGCGAGAAGGGCGTGTCGATGGAGGATCTTGTCCGCGACCACGCGGAGGAGAAGAAAGCCCTCGACGAGAACCTTGCGCGTCAGGCGGAACTTGAAAAGAGCGAGCCGACGCCCGACGAGAAGACCGCGCTCGCCGCGTGGGAGGCGGCGGAGAAGGACGTCCTCTGCTGTGGCGAGGCGACGGCGGAGGCGGAGGCCGCGCTCGCGGCCGTTGAGCCGGTCGTCGATGCCTACTTCACGCCGGCGGACGACGTTCCGCTCGTCACGGAAGGGCCCGACAAGGTTCTCCCCCTGCGGACGCACCTCAACCCGAAGCACGTCGTGGAGGTTGTCGCGTTTGGCGAGAAATGCGTCCGTCCCTTGATGGGCGAGCGTGAGAGTTTGACGCGCCTTGACTGGAAGGCCGTGAAGGATGCGTTCGCGCCGTTCCGCGCTTGGCGGGCGAGCAAGCCCGTTCTCCACGAGGCGACGAAGAAGTCGTTGCGCGAGGAGGAGAAGCGTCTGCGCTACGTGATCTTCTTGGGCGAGTTCTTGGAGAACTACGTCACGATGTCGCGTCTCCGCGACGGACAGGCCCTTTCCATGTTCCAAACGGGTGTTCTGCGCATCGACGGCAAGGAGCTCCACTTGTGCTTCCACGTCGAGGACGAGGCCGCGCACGCCGCGCTCTCCGGGAAGTCCGAGTGCTGCGTCATCTATCTGAAGCTGCGCCGTCCGTCGGCGGGCGCGACGCGCAACATCTGCGCCGTCGTCACGGCGGGGACCATCGGCGGGCTTTACGCGGGGCGCAACGGCGTCTTCTTCGACCGCGACGGCGGCAACTGGGAGGCCGTCATCACGAAGGTCGTTGAGTCGCAAGTCTCGCTCACGGAGGCGTTTTGGGCGCCGTGGAAGAAACTGGGCGCGGGCATCGCCGACGCCGTCAAGAAGTTCTTGGGCGACCGTCAGGCGAAATCCGTCGCGAACGTCCAGAAGGGGACGCAATCGGCGCAGGCGGGCGGCGCCGCGCTCGCGAGTTCCGTCGCGGCCATCGGCATCGGCGTGGGCATGGTGGGGGCCGCCCTCGCCTCGCTCGCCGCCGCCGTGCGCGGCATGACGCTGACGCAGTTCTTCGTCGCCCTTGTGGCCGTCGTCCTCGTCGTGTCGCTGCCGAGCGTCATCCTGACGTGGTTCAAGCTCCGCCGCCGCGATTTGGGCGCCATCCTGAACGCCTCCGGCTGGGCGATCAACCGTCGCATCGGCTTCTCCATGGCGCGCGCGCGGTCGTTCACGCGCTGCGCGAAGACGAGCGACGCGCTGCTCTACGGCTTTTTGATCCTGCTCGTCCTCGCGCTTCTCGGCGGGGCGGCGTTCCGGCTTTACGCGGCACGGTCGCGCGCCTCGGAGGCGCGGGCCTGTGCGGTCGCGCAACCACAACAACCCGCGACGGAGGCAACGAACGCCCCCGCCGCGCCCTCGGAGGAACAGTCATGAAACACGCGGGTTTCACACTCGTTGAACTTCTCGTCGTCGTCGCGATTCTCGGCATTCTCGGCACGATTGGCTTGCAGGGCGTCACCAAGCACTTGGAGACGACGCGCAAGACGGCCGCCAAGACGGCGGTTGACAACTTGCGCGGCGCGGTCACGAACTACATGATCGACAAGAAGAAGTCGACGCCGCCGTCCGACCTGAAGGTCTTGATCGACGTCTCGGGCGACGAAGACCCCTACATCGAGGGTGGCGAGGGGGCCTTGATCGACCCGTGGGACAACGCCTACCGCATCGAGGTGAAGGGCAAGCGCTTCGCCGTCATCTCCGACGGGCCCGACGGCTCGCCCAACACGGAGGACGACATCCGCTCGGACAAGATCAAGACCAGCAAGTAAAAGGAGGCCGGCCATGCCCATCGTCCCCCGCAAATACCTCGGCATTTTCATCATGTTGACGAGCTGCTTCGCCTTGTGGGGGCTCCTCAACAACATGACCGACAACCTCGTCCCCGCCTTCCAGCGGATCTTCACGATGGATCAGTCGAAGGCGGGGCTCGTGCAGGTGGCGTTCTACGGGGCGTATGCGGTTTTGGCGATCTTCGCGGCCGTCCTCGCGGAGGAGTTCAGCTACCGCAAGGGCGTCTTGATCGGCCTTTTCATCTACATCACGGGGGCCCTCCTCTACATCCCCGCGTGCATGGCGCAGAGTTTCGAGATCTACTTCATCGCCATCTTCATCGTCGCGGGCGGCTGCTCCTTCTTGGAGACGACGTGCAACCCCTACGTCCTTTCCATCGGCGACGAATCGACGGCCGTGCGGCGGCTCAACTTCGCGCAGATGTTCAACCCCGTCGGGTCTTTGGCGGGCATCGTCCTCGCGCAGCAACTCATCCTCTCGCACCTCAACCCCGCGACGGCCGAGGCGCGGCAGATGATGGACGAGGCGACGCGGCAGACCATCATCCACCACGAGCTCTTCTGGGTCTGCACGCCCTACGTCGGGCTGTGCGCGATCGCGGCGCTCATCTGGCTCTTCTTCTTTTTCTCGAAGGATCAGGAGGCGACCCTCTCATCCTCGCGCGCGGCGGCGTTCAAGCGCGTCGTCGTCGCGATGCTCTTCTCGTTCGTCCCCATCACGGCGCTCTACTTCGCGTTCCCGGAGATGGACAAGATCACGTGGATTCTCCTCGGTTGCTTGGGCCCCATCGCCTACATCGTCGTCCAAAAGGAGTATCGCGCCATGCTCCTGACGCTCCTCAAAACGCCGCGCTACTTCCTCGGCGTCATCACGCAGTTCTTCTACGTGGGCGTCCAGATCGCGGCGTGGACGTGGCTGAACGTCTACTGCCAAAAGGAGCTGGGCGTCTCGCCCGCCGCCGGCGCGATCTACTACACGATGGCGATTGTCGTCCACACCGTCTGCCGCTGGATCGGCACCTACCTCATGAAGTTCATCGAGCCGGCGCGTCTCATGATGGGCCTCGCCGCCTGCGCCGTCCTGACGTGCCTCGGCGTCATGTATCTGCCCACGCGCGTCGTCTTCACGGCGTTCGGCCTGCCGTTCTCGTGGAACATCGTCTGCCTCATCGCGATGAGCGGCTTCATGTGCGTGATGTTCCCGACCATCTACGGCCTCGCGCTCGGCCGCCTCGACCCCAAGGCGTTGAAACTCGGCGCGTCGGGTCTCATCATGGCGATCCTCGGCGGCGCGATCATCACGCCGTGGATGGCGCACGTCATCGAGAACCCGTCGTCGGCTTGGTGCGCCCTCATGAAGTTCTCCAATTTCTCGACCGAGTGGGACTCCAACCTGCGCCTCTGCCAGGAGTCCCTCCGCGCCAGTTTCGTCATCCCCGCCATCTGCTTCTCGATTGTCGGCGCGTATGCGTTCATCTTCCGCGCGCGCAAGCCGGCCTCGAAATAACAAGAAAGGACTCACCATGCTCAAGGGAATCTCGCCCGCGTTGTCGCCCGACCTCTTGAAGACGCTCGCCGAAATGGGTCACGGCGACGAGATCATCTTCTCCGACGCCCACTTCCCCGCCCATGCGTTCGCGCGTGACGGCGTGCGCGTCCTCCGCGCCGACGGCATCCCCGCCGACGTCCTCCTGAAGGGGCTTGCGCCGCTCTTCGAACTGGACGCCTACGCCGTCCCCGTCGTCATGATGGCCGCCGTCCCCGGCGACGAACTGGACGGCGACGTCGAGCGGGCCTACCGCGAGGCGTTGTCCTACGCGGGCGAGATCGAGCGGATGGAACGCTATGCGTTCTACGACCGCGCCAAAAAAGCGTTCGCGTGCGTCGTGACGGGCGAGACGCGCAAATACGGAAACGTCATTCTGAAAAAGGGCGTCACGCCTTCCAACTGAAAAAGGAACTGTCCATGAAGAAGATCATCATCACGGTCGTTGGCCAAGACACGGTGGGCGTCGTCGCGAAGACGACGGGGTATCTCGCGAAGAACAACATCAACATCCTCGACCTCTCGCAGACGGTCGTGAGCGGCTATTTCAACATGATGATCATCGCCGACGCGACGGCGGCGACAAAGCCCTTCGACCGCCTCGGCGCGGAGCTGACGAAACTCGGCACGGATTTGGGGCTGAAGATCCGCTGTCAGAAGTCGGAGATCTTCGAGAAGATGCATAGGGTGTGAGGGGAAGTTGAAAAGTTGAAGAGTGGAAAGGTGGAAAAGTGCGTTGGAAGGTTGAAGGGTTGAAAAGTTGAAAGGTGGAAAGGTGCGAAGGTATGATTAATCTTAGTGAAGTGCTGGAGACCAACAAGATGGTCTTGGAGGAGAACCTCGACGTGCGGACGATCACGATGGGCATCTCCCTCCTCGATTGCGCCTCCGCCTCCCTCGCGGAGACGTGCGCGAACATCGAGCGCAAACTCGTCCGCTACGCCAAGGATCTCGTGAAGACGGGCGACGCGATTGGCCGCGAGATCGGCGTTCCCGTCGTCAACAAGCGCCTCTCCATCACGCCCGTCGCCCTCGTGGGCGCGGCCTCGTGCCGGAAGCCGTCCGATTTCGTCAAGATCGCCAAGACGCTCGACCGCACGGCGAAGAAACTCGGCGTCAACTTCATCGGCGGCTACTCCGCCGTCGTCGCGAAGTCGATGACGGCGGCCGACGAGCTCCTCATCCGCTCGATCCCGGAGGCGATGGCGGTGACGGATCGGATTTGCTCCAGCGTCAACGTCGGCTCGACGAAGACCGGCATCAACATGGATGCCGTGCGCTTGCTCGGCGAGGTCATCTTGGAGACGGCGAAAAAGACGGCCGCACGCGACTCCATCGGCTGCGCGAAGTTCGTCGCGCTCTGCAACGCCCCGGACGACAACCCCTTCATGGCGGGCGCGTTCCTCGGCGTGAGCGAGGGCGAGGCCGTCATCAACGTCGGCGTGTCGGGCCCCGGCGTCGTCAACGCCGTCTTGAAGAACGCCTGCCGTGGCGTCGATTTCGAGACGCTTTGCGAGACGATCAAGCGGACGGCGTTCAAGATCACCCGCGTCGGCCAGCTCGTCGCGCAGGAGGCCTCGAAACGCCTTGGCGTTCCCTTCGGGATCATCGACCTCTCCCTCGCGCCCACGCCGGCCATCGGCGATTCCGTCGCCGACATCCTGAAGGAGATCGGCTTGGAACACCCCGGTGCGCCGGGAACGACGGCCGCGCTCGCGCTTTTGAACGACCAGGTGAAGAAGGGCGGCGTGATGGCGAGCTCCTACGTGGGCGGCCTCTCGGGCGCGTTCATCCCCGTTTCGGAAGACCAAGGCATGATCGACGCCGTTGAGGCGGGGGCCTTGACCATCGAGAAGCTGGAGGCGATGACGTGCGTCTGCTCGGTCGGCCTCGACATGATCGCCATTCCCGGCGACACGCCCGCGAGTTCCATCTCCGGGATCATCGCCGACGAGGCGGCCATCGGCATGGTCAACCAAAAGACGACGGCCGTGCGCGTCATTCCCGTCGCCGGCAAGAAAGTCGGCGACCGCGTTGAGTTCGGCGGCCTCTTGGGCTACGCGCCCGTCATGCGCGTCTCGCCGTTCTCGTGCGAACGCATGATCGCGCGGCAGGGTCGCATCCCGGCGCCCATTCACTCGTTTAAAAACTAACACAAGGGGGTCTGATGAAGAAAGCCACTGTTGTTGCCCTAACCGCGCTTGCGGCGTTCGCGTCGTGGGCCGCGCCCGTCGATGTCGAATGGAAGGCGAGCGAGACGCTCCCCGCAAGCGTGGCGCGTCCCTTCGGCGGCTTCCTGCCGAACGGCGACTTCCTTGTCGCGGGCGGAAGCTCGTTCGTCGAGGGGAAGAAAGTTTGGACGAGCGGCGTCTTCGTCCGCACGAAAGGCGTGTGGGAGTCGTGCGAGTCCCTGGCCTGGCCCTACGCCGCGAAGGGCGTTTCCGACGGCGTGTCCTGCGAAACGCCGCAGGGGCTTTTCTGCGCCGGCGGCACGGACGGCGCGGAGGTCTTCAAGGCGGCCTTTATCTTGACCGAGAAGGGCGCGACGCCGCTTCCCGATTTGCCGGAACCCGTCAGCCTCGGCGCGGCCGCGTGTGACGGCAAGGCCGCCGTCTACGTCGTCGGGGCGCAGAACATTTATCGCCTCTCGCTCGCCGATCCGACGCCCGTGTGGACGCTCTTCGCGAAACTGCCGACACCGCCCCGCGAACAGCACGTTGCCGCGTTCCGCGTCGGCGACCAGAAGGAGCGGATGCTCGTCGTCTACGGCGGCTACGACAAGGCGACGAAAAAGCCGCTGTCCGACGGCTACGCCGTCTACCTCGACCGTGCGCCGCTCGCCGACAATGTGCGTCCGCTCGCGCCGTTGCCGGAGAAGGTGACGACGATTGGCGCGGCGTTTCTGGCCTCGGGCAACCAGCACGTCCTTCTTCTCGGCGGCTTCGGCTACGATGGTTGGATCGCCCGCGCGTGCGAGGGCTCGACGCTGGCCGATCCCGTCCAACTCGGCTGGCAGCGGAAGATCTATGCGTATAACGCCGTCACGGACGCCTGGTTCGAACTGGGAGAAATCGCCGACGGCGACCAGGCGCGGTGCGGCGCGGCGGCGGGTCTTCGCATCGGCAAAACGCCGGAGGATTACGAACTCGTTTTGGCGGGCGGCGAGGTCGCGCCCGCGACGCGCACGGCGGCCGTCTCCGTGGGCAGCTTCCGCAAGATCGCCAAGTTCGCGCCCTCGGCGTGGATCGTGGTCGGGCTTTACGTCCTCGTGATGGTCGTCATGGCCGTCTACTTCATCCGCAAGAAAAAAGACGAGAACGACTACTTCCGAGGCGGCAACCGCATTCCGTGGTATGTGGCGGGAATGTCGATCTTCGCGACGATGCTCTCCTCGATCACCTTCATCGCCATCCCGACGCAGGCCTACCTCGCCGACTGGCGCTACTTCGTCATGGCGTTCTTCATCATCGGCATGGCCCCGGTGGCGATCTACTACTACCTGCCGTTCTTCTGCCGCTTGGGCATCACGAGCGCCTACGAGTATCTTGAAAAACGCTTCAACCTCGGCGTCCGCCTCTTCGGCTCGGCGGCCTTCGTCGTCTTCATGGTCTGCCGCGTCGCCGTCGTCACGCTCCTGCCGGCCATCGCGCTCAACGCCGTCACGGGCGTCTCCATCGACGCGTGCATCCTCCTCTGCGGCGTGCTGACGATGGTCTACTGCTCGCTCGGCGGGCTTGAGGCCGTCATTTGGTCCGACTTCGTGCAAGGCATCGTCCTCATGGGCGGCGCCATCGCGGTGCTCGTCATCCTGATCTTGAAGACGGGGCCCGACGGGGCGCACCTCTCGACGTTCTGGACCGTCGCCTCCTCGCAGGGCAAGACGACGATGTTCGACTTCCGCTTCCTCCTCTCGCAGCCCGTCTTTTGGGTCGTCGCCGTGCAGGGGCTTGTCTCGAACCTGTCGAGCTACACGAGCGACCAGTGCGTCATCCAACGCTACATCGCCACGCCCGACGAGAACGCCACCAAGCGCTCGCTCTGGTTCAACGGCGGCATGAGCGTCCTCGCGCAGATCGTCTTCTACTCAATCGGCACCGCGCTCTACACGCACTACCGCTCCCACCCGGAGATGATGGACGTGACGATGCCCAAGGCCGACTCGGTGCTGCCGCTCTTCATGGCGGTCGAGCTCTCGCCGTGGCTCGCGGGTCTCGTCATCGCGGCCGTCTTCGCCGCGACGATCTCGACGCTCTCCGCGAACCTCTCCTCGGCCTCGACGGCGGTCGTCACCGACTTCCTCAAACGCTTCAACCCGTCGATGTCGGGCCGCGCACAGATCCGCGCCGGGCAGATCTGCACGTATGTCGTGGGCATCTTGGGCATCCTCGCCGCGCTCTCCCTCGCCCGCGTCGAGTCGTCCGCGCTCTTCGACAACTTCAACAAGTATATCGCCATGCTCACGGCGGGCTTGACGGGTCTCTTCTTCATGGGCATCTTCATGCCCCGCGTCAAGGGCATGGCGGCGATCCTCGGCCTTCTCGCGAACTACGTCGTCTGCTTTGGGTGCGACTTGATGGGCTGCGATGTCTTTGGACTCAAGTTCCATCCGTTCCTCTTGGGCGGCCTCGGCCTCGTCGCGTGCGTCCTCGTCGCGTGGATCGCCTCGTTCATCTTGAACGAGAAGGGGCGTGACCTCGCCGGCCTCACCTTGAAAACGCTGAAGAAGAAATGAGCCACACGCCCCTGCCTCTCAAATACCGGCCCATGACGTTCTCGGACGTCGTGGGGCAGGAGCACGTCGTGCGGACGCTCGTCCACGCGCTGGAGGCGGGGCGCATCGCGAACGCCTACCTGTTCATCGGGCCCCGCGGCATCGGCAAGACGACGCTCTCGCGCATCTTCGCGAAGGCGCTCAACTGCCTCGCGCCCCACGGTGTCGAGCCGTGCGGGGAATGCCTCAACTGCCGCGAGATCGCGCAGGGTCGCTCGCTCGACGTCATCGAGCTCGACGCGGCCTCGCACAACGGCGTCGCCGACGTGAAGCCCCTCATCGAGTCGTCGTCGTTCAGCCCGTCGGGGTCGAAGTTCAAGATCTACATCATCGACGAATGCCACATGCTCTCGGCGGCGGCGTGGAACGCGCTCCTGAAGACGCTGGAGGAGCCGCCGCCCTTCGTCCGCTTCATCTTCGCGACGACGGAGGGCGACAAGGTTCTGCCCACGATCATCTCGCGCTGCCAACGCTTCGACTTGCGCCGCATCCAGACGCACGACATTGTGGCGCGTCTGAAGCACGTCTGCGCCCAAGAGGGCATCGCGGCGCAGGAGGACGCGCTCCTCGCAATCGCGCGCGGCGCGGAGGGCGGCATGCGCGACGCGCTCTCGTCGCTCGACCAACTCGTCGCGTTCAAGGGCAACGACGTCACCGAGGAGGACGCGCTCGGCGTGTTCGGCCTCGTGAGCCGCCGCGAGCTGGAGTCGCTCGCGCACGCGATCCTCGTGGGCGACATCCCGGAGATCCTCCGCGCCTTGGAGGCGTTCGACTCGGCGGGCAAGAACATGCGGAGCCTCTCGCTCGAACTCCTGACGCATTTCCGCAACCTCCTCGTCTTGCAGGCGTTGGGGCCCGACTCGCCCGCGCTCGCGGCGACGCCCGACCAAATCCGCGTCCTCTCGGAGCAAGCGAAGGGCATTGACCAACAGCGCGTCTTCAAGGTGTGCGACCAAATCGCGGCGATGGAGGAGAAACTGCGCCACGCCTTGAGCGTCCGCACGCTCATGGAAATGACGCTCATCAAAGCCTCGCACGTCGCGACGACGGCGACCCTTGACGAGCTACTGAAGAAGGTGGGCGAGTTGAAAGCCTCTCGCCCCGCCGCAGTCGCTCCCGTCGCTCCCGTCCCAACGCCTTCTCCCGCGTCCTCCCCGGCCCCCGCTCCCGCCCCGCGCTCGGCGGTCGAGCCGATGACGCGGCGCGACGTCCTCGATGACAAGCGGTTGAACGAGGACATCCTCTCGCACTTTCCGGGGGCGCAGATCGTCGCCATTCACGAAGGAGGAGAAAAGTCATGATGTCGGTTGGCTGGTTGTGGATTTACGCGGGGCTGGCCCTCGTGTTGCTCGAACTCGTCGTGCCGGGGTTCATCCTCTGCTTCTTCGGCTTGGGGGCGATCACGGTCGGCTTCCTGCGCCTTCTCATCGGCGAGGCGTTCTCGCCCTCGTGGTGCATGGCCGCGTTCTCGGTCTTCTCCATCCTCTACATCGTCGTCTTGCGCCGCGCCCTCAAAAGCGTCTTCGTGGGCAACAAGGACGGCCTCTCGAACGGCCTCCCAAACGAGTTCGTCGGGCGCGAGGCGACGGTCGTCGAGGACATCCGCCCGCCCCGCGAGGGGCGCGTCCTCTTGGGCGACGCCGAGTGGACGGCCGTGGCGGACGAGACGCTCGCAAAGGGCGCCCGCGTCAAGATTCTCTCTCAACAAAACCTAACCCTCAAAGTGAAGGAAGTCTAACCATGAGCGTTCTTGTCTTCTTTGGCATCCTGGCGGCCATCGTCCTCATCGCCATCGTCAAGACGGCCGTCGTCGTGCCGCAGAAAAGGGCCTACATCGTCGAACGCCTCGGCAAATACAACTCGACGCTCGACGCGGGCTTCCACATCCTCATCCCCTTCATCGACACCATCGCCTACAAGCACACGCTCAAGGAGCAGGCCATCGACGTGCCGCCGCAGGAGTGCATCACGAAGGACAACATCGCCGTCTCGGTGGACGGCATCCTCTACGTGCAGGTGATGGACCCGGTGAAGGCGAGCTACGGCATCGGCAACTACCTCTTCGCGACGACGCAGCTCGCGCAGACGACGATGCGCTCGGAGATGGGCAAGCTCGACCTCGACCGCTCGTTCGAGGAGCGGACGTCCATCAACGCGGCGATCGTCTCGGCGGTGGACAAGGCGAGCGACCCGTGGGGCATCAAGGTCACGCGCTACGAGATCAAGAACATCACGCCGCCGCAGACGATCCGCGACGCGATGGAGAAGCAGATGCGCGCCGAGCGCGAGAAACGCGCGATGATCGCCGAGTCGGAGGGCGAGCGGCAGTCGAAGATCAACCGCGCCGAGGGCGAGCGCCAGC
>CAVEND010000008.1:0-13526 GCA_963616865.1 Faecalibacterium prausnitzii
CATGGCTCCGTGTGAGACAAAACCGCCCGTCTGGCATGCACGAACAGCCCGCCACGCGGTCACGTGGACGGCAGGGCGCGAGGGCGGCGGACGACGAGGGTTCGGTTCGCACGCGACGAGGCGATGCGGCTCCGTTCGCGCACGAGTTCGATGTAGTCGGGCGCGTAGAAGGCGTAGATCCTCGGATAGATCGTGCGCTCGATGACGACTTCAAGGACGCCATCCGCCACACGCGACGAGACCTTCGCCGTCATCCACGTCTTCGCGGCGTCCTCTGGGTCGGCGAACGAGAAGTCCTCCGGCAGGTGCTCAACCTCCGTCCAGCCCGCCGGAAAGCGGACAACGACCCGCTCGACGGCGGGATCGGTCGAGCCGACCGCGAACGGCGTGCGCCGCGCCGAGCCGGTGAAGGTCGGAATCGACGAAATGAGCGGCGGCAACTGCAAAGAGATCGCGTCGGGCGTCCGCGTCGCGTAGTCGGGGATGTAGCACGAGAATTTGCTCGTCGCCGGATACGATTCGGTCTCGACGACAAGCTCGCTCGTCGCCGTCGCCGCCTGCGAGAGACGCCCCAAGGCCGCCTGATACTCCCGCGAGAACGCCTCCGGGAGAATCTCCGCGTAATGGCGGCGGAAGCCGCCAACGCCGCTCCCGTGGAGTTCGGTCGAAACCGTCATGTCAACGGCCCCCGTCTCGCGCACCTCGATGACCGTCTCGGCGAGCGTCTTGTCGGAAAACGTCTC
This sequence comes from Faecalibacterium prausnitzii, assembly GCA_963616865.1. GTDB lineage: Bacteria > Verrucomicrobiota > Kiritimatiellia > RFP12 > UBA1067 > UBA1067. The sequence goes on from CAVEND010000008.1 coordinate 744, forward strand.
GTCCGGCACCGTCACACGGCCAAACGACACGGCCTCGGCGTCAAAGAAGGTCGAACCCTCGAAGCCGCACACGCCCAAGGGCGCGTATTCATTCTCCGTGCCGATGAAAATCTCTTTCCCCGCGCCGACGAGACGCGAGAAAAAGCCGCCGTCGGAAGCAAGGCGCACGCGGCAGAGCGCCGACGAGAAGGCGCGGACGGACGGCACAGAGGAGATGCGCCGCTTGCGGAGCTCCTCCGGGTCTTTCGCGTCCGAGGCCGCGAAGACGACATCCGCCTCGACACCGGCGGCGCGGACAAGAGCCGTCATCGTCCGAATGTAGTCAAGCCGCGTCGCATACCGCTCTTTGAGGATGGTGGCGGGGTCTGTCAATTGAAGGTCGAGGGGAATCTCCCAGAGCGAGGGCCCCGAGATGCGGATGTGCCGCGCCATCCAGTTGCGGATTTTGAGGACGCGCGCCGAGTCCGTGTCGTCGGGGCGGATGTCGCAGAGCGCGAGCGCGTCGTCGCTCACCGAGACGTCGTTCGCCGCGCGCAAGTCCACCGCCGCCGCCTCGAACGAGTTGGAGGAGACGACGAGGAAGTCGCGCCAGAGGACGGCCGACGGCTGCCCCGGCTCGTTCGGGATGCGCTTTGGGTTCAGGACTTCGCGGGAGAAGTCGTTCACGCGGACGAACCGCCGCGCCAGCGGCTCGCGGGAGTCGAAGCCGAACTCGCCGTAGAACGACGCGGGCGCGTTGGTGATGGTCTTCACGTAGGTGTAGTCGATGACGCTTCCGATCTCGACGGCGGGGAGGTTCGCGACGACGATCTTCGAGGCGGGGTAGCGCGGCGCGGAGGCCGCCCAGCCGCAGTCCATCTCGTTCACCTCGTGCGGGGCGAGCGTCGCGACCGTGCCGTTCAAATTGCTCACGCTCGCCGAGAGGATCTCGAACGATTCCACACGCGGGTTGTAGGAGAACTGCCGCTCCGCGAGGCTCTTCTTGCCGTCGTAGGTGAGCGCCTGGACGACCGTGCGGTTGGTGATGACCCACGACTTCTCGGAGAGGACGTCCACCTCGGAGGACTCGTTCAGCCAGGCGACGTCCGCCTCGGCGAGCGGGTCGAGCGCGAAAACGACCTTGCCGCGCTCGGCGGCCTCGGTGCGGGCGAGATCCTCGCGCAGGCGGGCGTAGTCGTCGGGCGAGAACGTCGTCTTCGCGACGGCCGCCTTCCGCGTCGCCGTCAGCACGCCGTCCGCGAAGCGGAACTGGCGCGAGAAGGCGTAGCCGCCCGCGATCTCCAACGGCGCGGGGCAATCGACGAGCTCGCGCAGCGACGCATCCACCGTCACCTCGATGGTCTCGTCCACCGAGGCCGTCGTCGGCACCTCCAAATCGAAGCGGCGCGTGACGAGCGAGGTGCTGCCGCGCAGGAGGGAGTTCGCCGCGCCGAGCGCGCGGGAGAGGAAGGGAATGGTGAGCTCGCCCCGCGTTTCGCCGCGCAGGATCATCTCCGGGAAGCGGGCGGCGAGCGAGACGGTGACGGGCTTCGTCGTGTCGAGCATGTCGCGGGGCTCGACCGTGCAGCGGACGAGTTCCGCCCCGGCGGAGACGGCCTTCACGACGCGCTCGAAGAACTTGACGCGATCCTCCTCCGTCAGGCGGGCGAAGGACCCGCGGTAGGCGGTGTCGTTGACGCCGTTGAAGTGGAGTTCGCTTTCGAGGAAGAGTGCGCCGTCCTTCTCCAGCGTCGCCCGCGACGAGACGCGCAAAGCGTTGTGCTCGGCGCTCGGCGTGGGCGTCGTCCGCAGGATGTCGCCCGTGGGGCACGCGACGACGTAGCTCTTGTCGCTCTCGTAGGCGGGCAAAAGATCCTTCGTGTTCTCGTTCGTCGGATCCATGAGGATGTAGGGGTTCTCAGCGTCATCGTTCTCGTGGGCGACCGCGACGATCGCGTGGTTGAAGAACGGCTGCGGCACCTCCGCGTCCTTCTTCGGCCCCACGTTGATGAGCGCGGGATACGCCTCGAAGCCCGCGAGGCGCAGCATCGCGACGAGCAAGCCCGCCTTGTCGCGGCACACGCCGTAGCGGTTGTCGAAGGTGATGTCCACGTCGTGCGGCGCGTAGCCGGGCGACTTGTCCTCCATCGTCAGGCCCATGTAGCGGATCTCCTGCGAGACGAAGCGGAAGATCGCGCGCAGAGCGTCCATCCGCTCGGGGTTCGCCGTGACGATCTCCTCGACCTTGGCGACCATCGCCGCGTTCGTCTTGGCGATGTGCGGCGCGGAGAGCTCCCAATACCAGCGCGAGATCTCCGGCCAGTCCCGCGCCGTCGAGACGAGCAGGTGCTGGACTTGCGTGTAGAGCGCGGGCATGTCCGGCTCCGGGAAGGCCTGCGGCGAGTTCGTGCTCGTGAACGTGTAGAGGATCGAGCCGTCGGCGAGCGTGTTCGTCGCGGCGACGATGTTCCCCAAGGGGTGGCGGATGGCGACGCTCTGGAGCGGCCGCTCGGCGGGCGCGGTGATCTCGACGCGCGAGCGGAGCATGGGCGAGGTCCACTCGAAAACGCCGATGTCCGCCCACACGTTCTCGCACCGGGGCTGGGACGTCTCGCGCCGCGTCTTGATGTGGAGCGTCTCGCCCACCTTGAGCCCGGGGATCGTGCAGACGATGTTCCGGTCGAGCGGGTCGAAGATGTTGGCGGACATGGACGAGTTGTCGGTCGACTCGCTCACGCTCACGTCGAGCGTCCGCTCCACGCCGTTCGTGTCAATCGCCCCCACGTGGACGATCTCCGCCGTGCCATACCGCTTGGAGTAGGACATGGAGTAGGCGCTCTCGGCGCGGCGTCCCTTCTCGGTGAGGATCTTCGTCCAACTCTCCGTCGTCTCGACGGACGTGCCGTCGGGGCGGTAGGCGACGCGGTTCACGTCATCGACATGGACGACGTCCGCGTCGGGGAACCTCTCGCGTGTGATCGCCTCGTCCGCCCGCGCGGCGGTGGCGACGAGTGTTGAGAGGAGAACGAGCATCATGGGGCTGAGTGTCTTTTTCATGGTGAGCCAGGTTGTTCCGAGTGTTAAAGCGAGGGCGAAGAAACTGAAAGAACCCGTGTCCTTCACGAGCGTCATCTTCGCGAAGACGAGCAAGGCCGAGAGCATCAGGGCGACCGACGCGGGACGCGCGCCTTTGAGGAGCCCCGAAACGAGGCGGCTGGAACGGAAGCGGTCGAGGGACGAGAGCGCGGCGTAGCAGAGCGCGGAGCCGGGGAGGAGCAAAAGGAGCGAGGCCACGAGCGCCCCGAAGACCCCCGCCAAACGGTAGCCGAAGAACGTGGCGCCGTTGACACCGATGGGGCCCGGCGTCATCTGCGTCAACGCCATCATGTTCGAGAACTCCTCGTGCGAGACATTGAGGAAGGGAGCGGACGCGCCCACGAAGTCCTCCACATACATGGGCACCAAGACGAAGCCGCCGCCGAAGCAGAGGAGGCCGTATTTGAGGAAGAGGAGCAAGGCCAAGGGCGAGGACTGGAAAACGGTGCGCCCTTTTTTGGGAACGAACGCGGACGACACGCCCACGGCCATCGCCGCGAGAAGGACGATCCAGACGCTCACCCCAAAAAGAAGCCCCGCGACGGAGAGGACGAGCAGCGTGTAGGAAAAGACGTCGGGAAGGTTGCGCCGCCAGCTGCGGATGATCGTCGCGGCGATGATGCCCGTGAGCGCGGCGCGGAGACCCACGAATGCCGACTTCAAAAGCGGATGATCGACGGGCAGATGATCGAACCCGGCGGCGACGAACGTGAAGATGATGACGGACGGCAGCGCGACGGCGACGACACCCACGCACACGCCGCGCCAGCCCGCGACCTTGCGCCCCATGTAGACGGCGGTGTGCGTCGCGATGATCCCCGGCACCATTTGGAAGACCGGCAGGTGGTCGAGGAGTTCGTCCTCCTCGATCCAGCCCAAGCGCGAGAAGACGTGATCCGCGACGGCGAGGATCGCGTAGCCGCCGCCGATGACGAAAAGCGAAATCCTGAAGAGCTCGAAGAAGAGGCGCAGGAGTTTCTTCACGGCGCGTCCTCCTCCGAGGGCAGGGAGAGACCCAGCCGCTCGAACAACGGCGCGATGAACGTGCGCGAGACCGTCCGCCCCATGACCTTCCGCGCCATCCCGTGGAAATCGCTCCCCGCGCTTTTGAGGAGGCCGTGGCGGTCGGCGAGGCGCGTGAAGGCGACGTCCATCTCCGGCGTGTTCGCGCCGTAGAAAGCCTCGATGCCGTCGAGGCCGCGTTCCTTCAGTTCGACAATGGCCTCTTCCGCCACGGCGTAATCGACACCGTGGAACTTCCAAGCGCGGCGGAGCTCCTTGGGGTGGGCGAGGATCGCGACACCGCCCGCCGCGTGAATCGCCGCGAACGCCTCGTCGGACGACGGCCGCCAGCGCGAGGCGTAGCAGCGCGTCTCCGGCGGCGAGGAGGCGAGCAGATACGTGTCGAAGGCGACTTGCCACTCACGCGCCACGCGGTGGTCGACGAGCCATTGGGCGAAGTGCGGCCGCGCAAGAACCCCGCCCTTCGCGTAATCGAAAATCTCGTCGCCGATGGCGATGCCGAGGCGGTGGAAGTTCTCCAAGATCTCGCGGTTTCGCGCATCGCGCCCGGCGCGAACCTTCTCGATCAAGGATGCGAGCGCGGGCGAGTTAGGATCGACACCGAGACCCAAGAGGTGGAACTTCTCGACGGACGCGGGCGGCTCGACGGAGAGCTCCAGCCCCGCGACGCGCATGAGGGGGCGCGGCGGAACGGCATCGAGGAAATCGCGCGCGCCGTCGCACGTGTCGTGGTCGGTCAACGCCATCGCGGTCAGGTGCCGGGAGCAGCCCTTCAAGACGAGTTCGCCGGGCGTCCGCGTCCCGTCGGAGAATGTCGAGTGGATGTGGAAATCGACTTTCACCGCCGCTTCCTTTCCCGCTTGTTCTTCTCCGGCGTGTCCCGCGTGAAGACCGTGAACTTCTTGCCGCCGCGCGAGCCGCTGTAAATCTTCACCCAGTCGACGTGCATCGCCACGGGCAGCGTCGAGAGTTCCACGCCGCCGACCCAGCGGCCGCCGAGCTGCATGTCGATCATGAGGTAAAACGGCTTCGTCCACGGGAACTTCAACTCGTCGTCGTCCGCCCCACGGTCGTGGCGGAACGTCTCCTCGCCGTTCACCGTCCAGACGATGCTCTCGGGCGTCCATTCAAGTCCGTAGACGTTCCAGTCGCCCTTCTTGATCTTGCCGCGCCCGCCGTGCGAGAGGTCTTGCGCCGAGCCGTTGCCGTAGTGGAGCGTCTGATACGTGAAGTCGTCGCTGTTGAGCCGCTCCACGATGTCGATCTCGCCGTCGTTCGGCCAGCCCCGCACCTCCTTCTCCGGCATCATCCACACGGCCGGCCACGCGCCGCGCTGGCCGTCGTCGAGTTTCATCTTGAACTCGATCTTCGCGTAGGTCATCGCGAGTTTGCCCTTCGTCGACACGCCGCCCGTCAGAAAGGGGCGCGAGTCGAACGTGAGGTCGTCGTTGCGCTTCCCCCAGCAGTGGAGCTGCCCGTCCTTGACCGTGACGAGATCGTCGCGGAGCGACATGTGCTTGCACCAGTCGGGGTGGCCCAAGTCAATCCGCGACCACAACTTGTCATTGAGGCGCGTTCCCTTGAACTCCTCCACAAAGACGAGTTTCCACGTGACCGATTCGTCGCCCGCGCCGCCTTTTTTTGACGAGGCACCGCACGTGGCGAACGCGCCCGCGAGGATGGAGAGGAGAAGAACGAGTCGCAGGGGTCTCACGGTCACACCCCCAACAAGTCGGCGGCCTCCGCCCAAAAGTTTTGCGCACGAAGCGCGGCGACGGCGGTCTCGGCTTGCGCCGCGTCTTTTGCGAACCCAAAGCACGTTGCGCCAGAACCCGTCATCATCACGTCCGCGAGGGCGAGGTCGCGCAACGCGGACAGAGCCTCCCCGATCTTCGGATAAAGCGCGAGCGCGGGTGCCTCTAAATCGTTGACCCGCGTCGTCGCGGGCGTGTCGCGCTCGGCCGCGCGCGCGTAGACCGCTGGGGTCGAGGCGTGGACGCGCGGGTTCGCGAGAACGAGGTGGCGCGAGGGGAGGGAGAGAGCGTGCGCGTCCACGGTCGCCACCTTTTCGCCGCGCCCTTCCATGAGGACGGGCGCGGCTGTCTCCTGCGCGAGAACGAGCGCGGGAACGTCACTCCCGATTTCCGCCGCGAGAGAAACGAGGTCGGCGAGGGGCTTCTCCAAATTCCACAGGCGGTTGAGCGCACGGAGCGTCGTCGCCGCGTTGGCGCTGCCGCCCCCCAAGCCGCCGCCCGAGGGGATGCGCTTTTCGACCTGAACGCGGCAACCGAGGGACTTATCGCCGCCGCGCAAAAGACGCGCCGCCTTGACGATGAGGTCATTCTCGCCGTAAGGCGTGTCGGAGGAAATCGCGCCCGGCGTGACGGTGAAGTCAAGCGTGTCGGCGAGGGAAATGGGCGCCACAATCGAGCGAATGTCGTGAAAGCCGTCCGCTCGAACGCCGTGGACTTCAAGCGTCAGATTGACTTTGCCGCACGACTCGACTCTCATTTCTTCTTCCGCAAATCCTGAATCGCGTGGTGGACGCTGTCGAAGAGACGTTCGAGGGAGGCGAGGGGAACCGTCGAAAAGGCGAGTCGGATCAGCCCCGACAAAACAATCGTGCCGACGGAATACTTTTCGATCAAGTGCTTGCGCACGGCCTCCGCCTCGACACCCACGGGCTTCACGCACATGAAGTAGCCGGAGTTGAACGGCATGACCTCAAACGATTTCGCGTAGTCGGGGTGTGCCTTCAAGAGGCGGCGGATCTTGGCGTAACGCGCGTGGAGAACCTCGTATTTCTGACGCTTCTCCTTGCCATACGACGCGCTCGCATACGCGGCGAGCGCGAGGTGCTGGCCGAGCGAGGAGACGTTGGAGATCGCGGAGCGGACGTTGCCGGCCGCCTTGGCCTCCAACGCCTTCAGCTGCTCGTCCGTCGCGCCCTTGAACGCGAAGGAGACGAACCCGACGCGCAAGCCCCAGACGTAATCCTCCTTCGTCGTGCCGTCGAGCTTCACCGCGAGGACGTTCGGGTGGAGCGTCGCGAACTCGGCGAAGAGCGACTCCTCGTGGACGCCCTTCTCGTAGACGAGCCCGAAGTAGGCGTCGTCGAGGATGACGACGACGCGCTTGCCCGCGCGCGCGGCGGCCTTGACGGCGGCGACGATCTTCTTCGCGTCGTCGAGCGTCGCGGTGTAGCCCGTCGGGTTGTTCGGGAAGTTGAGGACGAGGAGTTTCTTTGTCCCCGGCGCGAGGAGGGCGGCCTTCATCGCCGAGGCGTCGAACGCGCCCTTCTTGAACGTGTTGAAGTGGCGGATCTTGCAGCCGACCGCCTCTTGGAAGATGAGCTCGTAGTTGTCCCAAAAGAGGTCGGGCGTGACGAGCTCGTCCTTCGGGTCCGCGAAAAGTTCCGCCGCGATCCGGAGCCCGTGCGTGAGCGCGTTCGTGACGACGGGGTTCGAGCAGCGGACGCCCTTCATCGACGGGTTCTTCTTCAACTCCATCTCGCGCCATTTCGCGCGGAGGTCGGGGAGGCCGAAGCTGCCCGCGTAGAGGAACGCCTTGCGGCCGAGCGAGACGTTCTTCGCGAAGCAGTCCATCACGAGCGGCGAGCCGTCCTCCTCGAACGCCATGCCGATGGTCGCGTTGATGTCGCAGCCCTTCGCCTCCGCGCCCTGGCCGAGGATGCCGCCGTAGGGGAAGTAGAGCCGCTTGCCCTCCGCCGAGAGGAAGCCCGCCGCCTCGCCAAGGGTCTCGTTCAGTTTTTTCGCCAACGCATTCATGTCCGCCTCCTTTTCAGCGGCCTTGGAGAAGGAGGTTGAAGTCGCGCTCGCTCTTCTCCTTGTCGCGGCGTGTCTGGAGTTTGAAGTAATCGCGGCGGTTCCGGTAGAGGTCGGCGCAGATGGGCTCCGTCAGGAAGAGGAGCCGGGCCGAGCGGACGCCCGATTTGAACGCCTCAAACGATTTCGCGTTGCGCTCGAGCTCGGGCAGCTTCTCCAAGATCTCCAACGCCGAACGCGCGTCGCCGGAGACACGCGAGTAGTTCTCGCCGAAGAAGATGAAGTTCCCCTCCAACAGCATCGCGTGGATGTCCGTGCGCGTGTTGTTGATCTTCTTGACGAGGGCCTTCGTCGTCGCGTTCGGGACGAACTCGCCGTCGAACGAGTAGGTGACGGTCGGGGCCGGCTTGGGCTTCGCTTTCTTGACGGGCTTTTTCGCGGGCTTCTTCGCCGGCTTCGCGGGCTTGGGGTCGTCGTCGAAGAGGTCGTCCAAGGACGACTCGAAATCGTCGAAGTCGTCGAGATCCTCCAGCTCGCCGAGATCCTCCTCCTCTTCGACGACCTCCTCCTCGACGGGGGCCGCCTCCGACTTCGTCACCTTGACGCCCGATTGCGTCTTGATGAACTCCGTCCAGTCGATGACCTGCGAGACGACGCTCTGGCCGTTGATGCGGATGCCCACGCCCCAGCGCTCGACGACGTAGGGCGGCTCGATGTAGCGTCCGTCGATGAAGACAAGCCCCGTCGAGCAGGGCTTGCCCTTCGTCACGCCCAATGCCTTGCCGCTCGCCTTGGGGATCTCAATCGCGCCCACGAGGCAGCACGGCAGAAGAAGGCCGACCAGTAAAGCGATGTTCCGTGTCATGATGTCCCTCCTTGTCACCTTGAAAAAAGATCCCACATTGCCGTAGCGCCGAACCTCCGGAACCCGTCTGTCCATTGGGGGCCTTTGCGACCCCAAACTTCTTTGTCGGTCGAAGAAATGCCGGCTGAATCCGCGTGCAACACAGGACCCACGCCTGTTTCTGTCAATTCGTTTTTCATCCCTCGCGCACCTCGACGCCCGCCATCGCCCGCAGCGCGTCGACGACACGCGCGAACGCGACGCCCACCTCCGCGTCGGTCAGCGTCTTCTCGGCGGAGCGGAACTCCAGCGCGTAGCCACGCGAGGACTTGAACACATCGAAGAGCTCCACGTTCGCGAGAATCTTGCCGCCGTTCTGCCGAATCGTCTTGAGGATCGCCTCGTGCGTGACGCCTTGCGAAAGCGTGAGGGCAAGGTCGCGGCGGATCGACGGGAACGCGGGAACGGGCTTGACGCGCGAAAGCGTCTGCGTCTTCGTGAGGAGCATCTTCAATTCCAACTCGCAGAGGACAAGCTGCGTCGAGAGGCGGAACGCGTGCCGCAAACGCGACGAGACGGCGCCCACGAGGCCAATCGTCTTGCCGTTGAGCGTGACGGAGAGCGCAACCTCGCACGCGGGGTGCTCGGCCGGCGCGAACTCGACATGGCCCGCGTGGAGTTTCGCGATGAGCTCCACGAGAACGCCCTTCATCCAAAGCATCGCCTCCTCGGCGGAGACGGGGGCGCGGCGGCGCAACGCTTCGCGCCCCACGGGGCCCGCGAAGCCCAAGCCCAGCATCTCCTTTTCGGAGGGGCCCACTGAAAAGACCTTGCCCATCTCGAAGAACGCGACGCTCTCCTCGTGGGCGGCGTTGCGTCCGATGGTTTGGTAGAGCTGCGGCAGGAGGCTGTCGCGCATCACGCCGAAATCGGCCGACACGGGGTCGGGGATGACGAGGCGCGTCTCGCTTGGGCCCGCGAACTCGTTGACGTCACGCGCCGAGAGGAACGAGTAGTGCGTCGCCTCGGAGAAGCCCAGCGCGAGGCAGAGTTCGCGCACGCGGCATTTCGCCCGGAACAACTCGTCGGAGAGCGGCGAGACGCTGGGGGCGCACGGCACGACGTCGGGCAAATTGTCAAGCCCGTAGATCCGCGCAATCTCCTCAACGAGGTCGGCCTCGATGGTGAGATCCCACCGCCACGACGGAATCGCGAACGTCGCGGCCGCCTCCGACCGCTCTGTGACGGTCAGTTGGAGCGACGTCAAAATCGAAACCATCTCGTCGTTCGAGATGTCAAGGCCGATGAGCGCGCGCGCCCGGTCGAACCGCAGCGTGACGGGCGCGTCGGGCGTCCTGTTGTCCACATCGACGATCCCCTCCGCGATCTTCGCGTTCGCGTATTTCTGCAAGAGGTGCGCGGCGCGGCGCGAGGCCAGGTCGGCGACGCCCTTGTCCACGCCTCGGATGTAGCGCGCGCTCGACTCGCTCGACAGCCCCAGTTTCGTGGACGTCGCCTTCGTGGAAACGGGGTCGAAGAGCGCGCTTTCGAGAAGGACGCTCGTCGTTCCCGGCGCGATGCCGGAGTGTTCGCCGCCCATGACGCCCGCGACGGCCTGCGGGTGGTGCGCGTCGCAAATGACGAGCATCGAGGGGTCGAGTTTCCGCTCCACGCCGTCGAGCGTGACGATGGTCTCGCCCTCGTGCGCCTCGCGGACGACGATGGTGCGGTCTTCGAGCGTTCGGTGGTCAAAGGCGTGCAGCGGCTGGCCGAGTTCCAGCATCACGTAGTTCGTGACGTCCACGGCGAGGTTGATCGAGCGAACGCCGCAGAGTTCCAACCGCTTCGCCATCCAATCGGGCGAGGGAACGTCGGGCGTCATCTCGGTGACGACACGCGCCGTGTAGCGCAGACATTTTTTGGGGCACTCGACGCGGACGCGGATCTCGTCCCCCACGGGCGTCTCGCACGTCGTCAGCGACACGTCGGGCATCGTCAGGGGGCGGCGCAGGATGGCGCTGAACTCCCGCGCCAGCCCGACGATGGAGAGCGCGTCGGGGCGGTTCCAGGTGACGTCCACGTCGAAGACGGTCTCCGGCTTCTCGATGTTCGCGACATCGCGGACACACGCGCCCACGGGCGTCTCCGGCGGAAACTCGATGATCCCCGCGTTCCCCGCGCCGATGCACAGCTCCTTCTCGCTGCAGCACATGCCGAAACTCTCGACGCCGCGAATCTTGCCCTTCTTGATCTTCTCCGGGTTGCCCTTCTTGTCGAGGAAGCCGGGGATGGGCGAGCCGATCTTCGCGAACGCCGTCTTGATTCCGAGGCGCATGTTGGGGGCGCCGCAAACGACTTGGAACGTCTCCGCGCCGTCCGTCACGCGGCACACGTGGAGGTGGTCGGAGTCGGGGTGCGGCTCACAAGCGACGACCTCGCCCACGACGATCAACTCGGAGAGCGGCTCGCCGCCAACGGTGTCGATGGACTCGACCTGAAGACCCGCGCGCGTCAAACGCTCGGCGAGCTCGGCCGGGGGGATGTCATCGACCTTGACAAAGTCATTCAGCCACGACAGGGGTAGTTTCATCTTTCTTCGCCTCTTCTACTTCAGATTGTTGAAATTCGCATGTGGATTCCTGCGGCGCGTCCTCGCACCTTTCCACTTTTCCACCCTTCAACTTTTCCACTTCTCCACCATCGCACTTTTCAACCTCTCCTCCCTCGCACTTTTCCACCTTTCCACTCTTCAACTTTTCCACCTCTCTCTTCTTCCACTGCGGCCCGTATTTGGGATATTTCTCGGCGGCCGAGAAGACGCCGTTCGTGAAAGCGACCGCGTGACCCGTCGAGACGAGCCACTGCAAGTGCTTCTCGAAGTCGGGCTTGTCGGCGGGGAACTCCGACTTGTCGAGGCAGGGGTTCGCCTCCAAAAAGCGGGCGGCGAACGCGAGCTCCTCGATGGCGTGCGCGGCGTCAAAAGCCTTCAGCTCCGTCGAGACGACGAATTCAGGCCCGTGCGAATCGTTCGCCCGGAAGAAGTGGAGTTTCCTGTGGTGGAACGCCCCGCGCAGCGCGTAGCACATCGCGGAGGGGATTCGCCGCGCGTCGGCGAGGGCGCGTTCGACGGCGAGGACGAGCGGCTTGACGGGGCTTTGGAGCGCGGCGGCCGCCGTCATCATCAAGTTCTTCGGCTCTTGGACGAGGGAATTGAGGAGGGTGCGCTTGAACTCCGACTCGGCCTCAAGGCGCGTCAAAAGCGGCACTTCGCCGCCCTCCGGCGCGGGCGCGCGCGGCGCAAAGAGCGTTTTCTTGACGGCGCTTTGCCGCCACGCTTCGATGGCCTCCGGGTCGCGCACGGTCTCCAACGTGGCGCGATACGCGTCCTCCGTCATGTTGGGAAAACAAGTCCGCACGCGCTCGCGCACGATGTCGTTGAAGTCGTGGCTGTTGGGCGGGCCTAAAAGAACGCCGGTGAGCGAGCACCGCGCCACGCAGGAGAACGTCCCCTTGGGCGGCTCGCACGAGACTTCCTTCGCCTCGTAGTAGGAGAGGAAGTGCGACGAAAGGATGTGGTTGAGGACATCCTCCTTGCGCGTCGAGGCGAAGCCACAGGCCGAACACTGGAAGAACGTCTCCTCGGCGGGCGGCGTGATCTTCAGGAGGATCGACTCGGGGTTGTCGAGGAAGAAAAAGGCGAGGTCTTTGAGTTTGTAGGCGTGCGTGTCGCCCTGCACCTTGCGGATGATCGTGCCCAGGGCCTTCGTCTCGGGGAGGATCTTGATCTCGCAGGCCATCGGCTTGACGAACGCGGGGCGCGGCGGACGCGGGGGGCGCGGCGCGAACGGCTTTGCGAACGGGGGCTTGCCCGGCCTCGGGCGCCGGTCGCGGTCGCCGCCGGAACGCGGCGCGGGCCTCTCCTCGCGGTGAACGCGCCCCACCGACACCTGCGGCGCGCCCTTCGCCCACGAAGGCGTCAAGTCAAACGCCTGCAAGGCGCTCACGTCAACGGAGTTTTCCTTTTCATCGCTCATAAGAAGAGTATTATATCAAAAA
>CAVEND010000009.1:0-13364 GCA_963616865.1 Faecalibacterium prausnitzii
GATCGCCGCGTCGGCCTGTGCCTCGCGGAAGACTTGGACGAAATGCTCCGGCTTGCCCGCGCCGCCGGAGGCGACGACGGGGATCGGAACCGCCTCGGCGATGCGGCGCGTGAGTTCGCACTCGAAGCCCGCGCGCGTGCCGTCGGCGTCGACGGAATTGACGACGATCTCGCCCGCCCCCAAGTCGGCGACGCGCCGCGCCCAGTCAACGGCGTCAAGCCCCGTCCACTCGCGGAAGCCGTGCGTCGTGATCTCGTAGCCGCTCGCCCTCGTCGGCGACCGCACGGGATCCATGCCGACGACGACGCACTGCGAGCCAAAGACTTTCGCGCCCTCGGCGATGATCGCGGGGTTGCGGACGGCGAGCGAGTTGACGGAGACCTTCTCCGCGCCCGCGAGGATGACGCGCTCCATGTCCGCGACCGTCCGAATCCCGCCGCCGACGGCGAACGGGATGCGCACGGCCTTGGCGACCGCCGAGACCATGCCGATGTCGATCGGCCGCCCTTCCGCCGAGGCGGTGATGTCGTAGAAGACGAGTTCGTCCGCCCCGCCCTCGGAATAGGAGACCGCCATCTCGACGGGATCGCCCAAGTCGACGTTGTTCTTGAACTTGACGCCTTTCGTGACGCGCCCGTTGCGGACGTCGAGGCAGGGGATGAGGCGCTTCGTCAGCATGAGAGCCACTCCTTGATGAGGTCGAGCCCGACGCGGCCGGACTTCTCCGGGTGGAACTGGCACGCCCAAAGTTTCCCCTTCTTCACCATCGCCGTGAACTCCACGCCCGCGTAGTCCGTCACGCCCACCGTCCAAGGGCAGATTTCGGCGTAATAGGAGTGGACGAAGTAGAATTCTCTCACTTTTTCTTCGACATTCGGGACGTGAGAGACGTGAGGGTCGTGAGAGACGTAAGGCGCGACTTGATTCCAGCCGATTTCGGGGACTTTGAAGCCCGCGACATCGGGGAAGCGGCGGACGCGCCCCGGCAGGATGCCAAGCGTCTCGACGCCGCCGTCCTCCTCGGAGAAGTCGAAGAGAATCTGCATCCCCAAGCAGATGCCGAGGAACGGCCTCGTCGCCGCCGCCTCGCGGACGGCCTCGACAAGCCCCAAGTCCCGCAAATTCTCCATCGCGCGTTTCGCCGCGCCGACACCGGGAAAGACAACGCGGTCGGCGGCGCGGATCGCGTCCGCGTCGCGTGTGACGGTCGATTCGACATTCAGCGCGTCCAAGGCGTAGCGGACGCTCGTGAGGTTGCCCGCCCCGTAATCGACAATCGCCGTCATCGGAGAATCCCCGCCTTCGAGAGTTTGTAGCACATCATGCGCGGCGAAAGCCCCAGTTCCCGCCCCGCCGCGCTGCGGTTGCCGTGGTGCCGTGCGAGCGCCCCCTCCAAGACGCGGCGCGTGAACGCGGCGACTTGCTCGTCGAGCGTCTGCGTCGAGGTGGGCGCCTCGAACGGGCTTTCCTCGAAGCCCGTCGATTGGAGCGCGGGCGGCAGGTTGTAGCCGTGGACGCAGTCGTCCTTCGCCGTGAGGACGGCGCGTTCGATGGAGTTCTCCAACTCGCGGACGTTCCCCGGCCAGGCGTAGGCCTGAAGCATGTTGAGCGCGGCCGCCGAGAAGTGCGTCACTTCCTTGCCGTAGCGGGCGGAGACTTTCGCGAGGAAGTGCTGCGCGAGCGGCAGGATGTCGTCGGGACGCTTCGCGAGGTCGGGCAGCGTGATCGGGAAGACGGAGAGCCGGTAGTAGAGGTCTTCGCGGAAGAGTTTCCGCTCCATGAGTTCCTCCAAATTGCGGCTCGTCGCGGCGATGAAGCGGACGTCGCTCGTCAGCGTCTCGTTCGAGCCGACGCGGGAGAACGTCCGCTCCTGGAGGAAGCGCAGGAGTTTCACCTGCACGGGGATGGAGAGGTCGCCGATTTCGTCAAGGAAGAGCGTCCCGCCGTTCGCCACCTCCGCGCGTCCCAGCCGCCGCTCGCGCGCGTCGGTGAACGCCCCCTTCTCGTGGCCGAAGAGCTCCGACTCGACGAGCGCCTCCGGCAGGGCCGCGCAGTTGAGGACGACGAACGGCTTGTCGCGCCGCGACGAGAGCGACTGGATCGCCTTGGCGACGAGTTCCTTGCCCGTGCCGCTCGCGCCGCGCACGAGGACGGTCGCCTCGCTCGGCGCGACCTGGCGGATCTGCTCGTAGACCTGGCGCATCGCGTAGGACGAGCCGACGAGACGGCCGGGGTTGTCGTCGAGCAAGTCGCGCAGCCGCCTGTTCTCGCTCTTGAGCGTCTCCTGCTCGGCGCGTTGCTCGCGGAAGACGCTCGCCGCCTCGGCGCAGAGGTTCGCGACGATCTCCAAAAGCGCGACGTCGCGGGCGAGCGCGCCCGTGTCGCCCGACATCGGCCGGTCGACGGAGAGCGTGCCGACGACGCTCCCCGCGTGGATGAGCGGGACGCAGATGAACGAGAGCGGCTCCGTCATGCGCCGCGCCTTCGTCCGGTTGAGGAAGCGCGCGTCCTTGCGGACGTCGAGGACGACCTCCGTCCGCCCCGTCTTGGCGACGAGCCCGGTGATGCCCTCGCCGATGTGGTAGCGGCCGAGGGCGCGTTCCTCGGCGTTGAGCTTCCGCGCCGACGCCTCGATGCGCAGTTCGTCGCCCTCCAAGAGCGTGAACGTGCCGCGCAGCATGCCGATGGTGCGCTCGACGATCTCGATGACATCCTCCAGAAGTTTGCGGACGTTGCGCTCGCGGACGACGGCGGAGGCGATCTCCCGCAGGACGGCGATTTCAGATGGCAGTTTCATTCGCATACTATTTTATCAAATCTTGAGGCGGAATGCGGCGAGCAAAATCGCGAAAATCCCGACGAGCGACCACGCGTCGAGCGTCTGCCCGAAGAAGAGGAAGCCGAAGGCGGCGGTGAAGAGGATGTTGGAATAGTCGTAGACGGCGATCTCGCGCGGCGCGGCGTAGCCGTAGGCGAGCGTGACGCCGAACTGCCCGACGGCCGCGCCCGCCCCCGCGCCGACGAGGATGAGGATCTGGGGGATCGTCATCGGGTCGAACGTCGCGAGCATGAACGGCACGGCGGCGAGGCACGAGAACGCGCTGAAAAAGCAGATGATGAAGCCCGGCGAGACGCCATGCGTCCGAAGCGAGCGGACGCACGCATACGCCGCGCCCGCGCACACGCCGCCGAGAAGCCCGATGAGAAGAGGGAACGTGGCCTCGCCCGCGAAGCCGGGCTTGGCGATGAAAAGGACGCCCGCGAACGCGAGGACGAGCGCGAACGTCTGGCGCAGCGTCACGCGCTCGCGCAGGAAGAGCCACGCGCAGACGACCGTGAAGAACGGGGCCGTCTTGTTGAGCGTCTGCCCTTCCGCGATGGGGATTTTCCCAAGCGCGTAGAAGTTCGCGAAGATCCCGACCGTGCCGAGCGCGGCGCGGAGGAGGAGGATCGCGCCGCCCCGCGCCGACGGGAGGCGGAAGCCCGAAAACCCCTCCTCCCGCAGAAGCACCGCGAGCGCGAGGAAGAGCGCGACGACGTTGCGGAAGAAGCTCTTCTGGAAACTGGAGACGGGCCCGCCGTAGTCGTCGCAGAGGCGGACGCACAGCGCCATCACCGCGAAGCCAAAGGCGCTCGCGACGATGGAGGCGATGCCCTTGAGGCGGTCAGAGCGAATACTCGCCGCAGTTGGCGTAGGCGTCGTCATCCTGATACCGGCGGCGGAGTTCCGCGAGCGTCTTCTTCAACTGCGCGATGCGCGTGGCGTATTTCGGGTCCGCGTAGCCGTTGCGCACCTCCTCCGGGTCGCTCGCGAGGTCGAAGTATTCCCACTCGTTGCGCTTGTAGTAGAAGATGAGTTTGTCCGTCTTCGTCCTGACGCCATACCACGCCGCCGTCTGGTGCTCGCCGCCCTCGACGTAGTAGCGGCAGTAGCACGCGTCCTTCCAGTCACGCGGGCGGACGCCGGCGAGGTTCGAGAGGAAGGAGTCGCCCTGCATCGTCTTCGGCTTCTTCGCGCCCGCGATGTCGAGGAACGTCGGCGCGAAGTCGATGTTCGTGATGAGATCGCCGTTGACGCTCCCCGGCTTGATCAGCGAGGGGCAGGACGCGAGGAACGGCATCTTCAGCGTCTCCTCCATCATGAAGCGCTTGTCGTAGAGGCCGTGGTCGCCGAGGAAGAAGCCCTGGTCGGACGTGTAGATGACGAGCGTGTCGTTCCAGACGCCCTTCGCCTTCAGGTAGTCGATCATCGCGCCGACGGAATCGTCCACCGACTGGACGCACGCGAGGTAGTCCTGCATGTAGCGCAAGTAGGCGAGCGCGATTTTCGCGCGGTCGTCCATCCCCGCCGGCCAGTCGTCCACGAACGCGCCCTGCGCGTCCTTGCGCCCCTCATACGTCTTGCCCTCGAACGAAAAGGTATGCCCTTCGCCGAAGAACTCGGCGAGTTTCAAGTCCGCGCCGGGGCGCATGTGCCGCAACAGCGTCATCGCCGTCGTCTTGATGGGCGACGCCCGCCCCTTGAAGTCGTCGAAGATCGTCGCCGGCATCGGGATGTCGTCAAGCGTGAGCGCGCGGAAGGAGGCGCGATACTTCTCGCTCGGCAGCCAGTTGCGGTGCGGGGCCTTGTGGTGCATCATCATGAAGAACGGCTTGCCCGTCCCCAAGGCGACGTCGAGCTCCTTCTGGCAGACCTTCGTCAAGTTCTCGGTCGCGTATTCGCCCTTGTAGACTTCCTTGACGATCTTTCCGTCTTTCCCGCGTGTGAAGAAGAAGGGATCGAAGTAGACGCCCTGCCCCGCGTAGACTTTCCACGTGTTCCAATCCTCGTCGCGCATGGAGTTGGGCCCGCCCAAATGCCACTTGCCGATGAAGGCCGTGTAATAGCCCGCCTTCTTGAGATAGCCGCCCACCGTCTCGCGATCCTTCGGGATCGTCACGAACGAGGGAACGCCGTTCTTGTGGCTGTAGCACCCCGTGAGGATGCCCGCGCGGGACGGGGCGCAGATCGGATTCGTGCAAAGGACATCCGAAAAAATCATGCCCTCGGTCGCCAACCGGTCGATGTTCGGCGTGCGGTTGATCTTGCTCCCATACGCGGAGATCGCGTGCGCGGCGTGGTCGTCCGTCATGATGAAGAGGATGTTCTTGCGCCCCTTCGCGGCGGCGGGCAGGACTTTCGCCCACAGCGACGCGCCCGTCGCGCACAGCGCGCCCGAGCCCAGCAGAAATTCACGACGAGTGTTGTTCATTGTCTTCCTCCTTCATGCGTTAAGACCTGTCCTCCGGCTCCTCCTCCAGCATGACGACGGCGGCGCGGCCGGCCGCGTGCGCCTCGTCGACCGTCGGCGAGCACGAGTCGAAATTCGCCCCCCACACGCTCGCGCGGCGCAGCAACGCGCTCTCGGCCGTGATCCACGGGCGCGTCTCGGTGAGGATGTAGGCGCTGGAGCTTAAATTCGAGAGGTCGTCCACGGGATGGTCGGGCGCGACCTGCGGCGGCAGCACCTTGTGGTGGAGCGCGAGCGCGGCCTTGACGACGCCCGCCGACATGGCCGCGCGCAGCGTGTGGCCGATGTTGCCCTTGACGGAGCCCACCCCGACGAGCGAGCCGCCGGGGCGGTGGTGGCCCCAGAGCGTCTTGAGGATCTCGACCTCGCGCTGCTCCTGCCGGGGGATGCCGGTCCCGTCGGCCTCCACGAGGCCGATGGACGAAATGGGTGTCTCCGCCTCGTCGGCGGCCTCGCGGACGAGACGCGCCGGGTCGTCCGCCGAGACGCGGCCGATGGCCACCGAGCGGACGTTCGCGTAAATGCGGTCGCGGTCGCGGAGCGCGTCCTCGCGGCGTTTCAAGACGAAGAACGCGCCCCCCTCGCCGGGGATCGTCCCGTGCTGCTCCTGCTCGAAGGGATGGAGCTCCGACCGCGTCGAAAAGGGAACGGCCCCCGACAGCCCCTCGATGTAGGCGCGGGAGAGCGGCGGGTTGAGGGCGCCCGCCAAGGCGACGTCCGCCCGGCGCGCGCGCAAGTCGTCCATCGCCGCCGCGAGCGTGGACGCGCCGGAGAGGATGCCGCCGTCCATGATCGTCGCCGCGCCCTGAAACGCGCACTCGCGGGCGATCCACGAGGCGAAGCGGTAGCCCGCGCCCATCAGGAACGAGGCGGCGTCGGGCGAGGGCAGCGACTCGACGAGATCCGAGCGGATGCGCGAGAGCGCGTCCTCCGGCGCGTTCGGGAAGAAGCGGCGCAGGATGTCCATCGTCTGGTCGAGGAACGACGTGTGCTGGAGCCAGTTGACGGTCGAGGCGTTGAACGGCGGCGCGTAGCCCACGCGCACCGTGCCGCGCACGCCCTCCGCCGGCCGCGCGGGCATGGCCGCGTCGGCGAGCGCGTCGAGGACGAGCTGCGTCGCGAAATAGAGATCCTGGTTCTCGCCCGCGTTGACCTGGCGCGGGAAGTTCTGCGCCGAGGGAACGCACGCATAGAGGTCGCCGAGCTGCCCCAAGCGCGTCGGGTAGGGCTTGCCAAAGACGTTCGACTGCCCGATGGGGAGCTCCGCGTCCGCGCTCGGCGTCGTCAGGAGGACACGGCGCGAGCAGATCGCCTCCCAAAAGGCCGCGACCGTCGGACAGCCCGCGAAGCGGCAGCTCATGCCCACGATGGAGATGTCCGCGCCCGTCATTTCTTCCTCGCCGTGACGTCGATGACGTTGACGCAGTTGCGCAACTGCAGGATGATTTGATCCACGGCGTGCGCGGACCCCAGGACGTCGAGGCGCATCCGCGAGACGGTGCCGTCCTCCGTGGGGCCGACGTGGAGCGTTTGGATGTTGTAGCCGCGCCCGGAGATGAGCCCGACGATCCGCGCCAAAACGCCGGGCTTGTTCTCGACGAAGCAGTTGAGGCGGTAGAGACCCTCTTTCACAGATCGACCTCCACGAGCGTCGGACGTTTCACGCGCAGGGCGCGGCGGACGGCGGGCCCCAAGGCCGCCAGAGACGTGATCCGCACGGCCCGCAACCGCGAGGCTTTGGCGAGGGCGACGAAATCGGGGCAGAGGAGATCCGTCGCGAAGAACCGCCCGCCGTAGGACGTTTTCTGCATTTCGCGGACGAGCTCCAGCGTCCTGTTGACGAAGACGACGAAGACGATGGGCAAACCCTCCTGCGCGGCGACGATCAACTCCTCGCCCGTCATCTGCGCCCCGCCGTCGCCCACGAGCGCGACGACGGGCAGGTCGGGACGCGCGATCTTCGCGCCAATCGCCGCCGGAATGCCGAAGCCCATCGCGCCGAGGCCGCCCGAGGAGAGGAAGCGGCGCGGGTGCGCGTGGACGAGGTGACGCGCCGCCCACAGTTGGTGGTCGCCCACGTCCGTCGTGACAATCGCGTCCAAAGGAAAGTCCGCCGCGTCCTTGGTTTGCGCCGGCTTCGCGTGAAGCTGCTTCAGCCACGAGTCGTGACGCGCCGGGCGGATGCGCGAGTCGACGGTCGCGAGGACGTCCTTGACGTCGGCGACGATGCCGAGGTCGACGGGAACGTTCCTGTTGATCGCGCTCGCGTCGCAATCGACGTGGACGATCTTGGCGCGAGGCGCGAAGAGCCGCGTGGGCCCCACCGTCCTGTCGTTGAAGCGGACGCCGAGCGCGAGGACGACATCGGCCGAGCGGACGGCCTCGCGCGCGCGGTCGCTCGCGTAAAGCCCGCCCATGCCGAGCGCGAGCGGGTGACGCTCGTCCATCGCGCCCAAGCCCATCATCGTCGTGACGACGGGGATCTCGGCCTTTTCGGCGAGGGCCCGCACGTCGTCCGAGGCCTCCGAGGCGATCACGCCGCCGCCCGCGTAGATGAGCGGGCGGGAGGCGTCGTTCACGAGTTTCGCGAGGCGCGAGATCTCGCGTCCCGTCGCGTGCGAGTCGGGGTGATACGCCCGAAGGCAGACGCGGGACGGGGCGAGAGCCGCGCACGGCGCCTTCTGGCAGTCTATCGGGACGTCGATGACGACGGGCCCTGGCTTTCCGTGCGTCGCGATGTAGAAGGCCTGCGCGATCGTCTCGGGGATTTCGTCCGCGCTCTTGACGAGGAAGTTGTGCTTGGAGACCGAGCGCGTCAAGCCCACCGTGTCCGCCTCCTGAAAGGCGTCCGTCCCCATTTGATTGAGGGGCACCTGACCGCAGACGAGGATGAGCGGCACACCGTCCAAGGCGGCGCATCCCAAGCCCGTGATCGCGTTCGTGAGGCCGGGCCCGCTCGTCACGAAGACGAGGCCGACCTTGCCGCTCGCGCGCGCGTAGCCGTCGGCCATGTGGACGGCGCCCTGCTCGTGGCGGGCGAGGACGAAGCGGATGGGCGACGAGCGCAGCGCGTCGAAGAGGTCGAGGACGTTGCCGCCGGGATAGCCGAAGAGGACTTGCGCACCCTCTCGGACAAGCCCGTCCACCAGCGCACGGGCCCCCGTTCGCGAGGCGGCCTGTCTCATCGGAACTTCAGCCCCTTCCCGTCTTTCGCGAGACGCGCGTGAACGACCTTCTTGGCCTTGCCCGACAAGACGAAATCGGCGAGCGGGTCTTCGAGCTCGTCCTGGAGGAGGCGGCGCAACGGACGCGCCCCCCACGCTTGGTCGGTGCGCTTGCCCAAGAGATAATCGAGCACCTTGTCGTTCAAACGAAGCGTGATGTGCGAGGCTTGGAGACGCGCGGCGAGCGCGTCCACGCTCAACTTCAAGATGGCTTTGAGGTCGTTGTCGGCAAGCCGCCGGAAGACGACCGTCTCGTCGAAGCGGTTGAGGAGCTCGGGGCGGAACGTCCGCTTCGCCTCCGCGAGGAGTTTTTCCTTCAGAACATCGAAACTCGTCTCGGCCGTTTCCTTGGCGAAGCCGAACGTCTGCCCTTCGCGGGCGAAATCAAAGCCGAGGTTCGCCGTGCAGATGATCAGCGTGTTGCGGAAATCGACGACGCGCCCCTGCCCGTCGGTGAGCCGCCCCTCGTCAAGAATCTGCAAAAGCATGTTGCACACGTCCGCGTTCGCCTTCTCGAACTCGTCGAAGAGGACGATGGAATACGGACGGCGGCGCACCTTCTCCGTCAGCTGCCCGCCCTCGTCGTAGCCGACGTAGCCGGGCGGCGAGCCCACGAGGCGCGAGGCGGAATACTTCTCCTGAAACTCCGACATGTCGAGCGTGATGAGCGATTTCTCGTCGCCGTAGACCTTCTCGGCGAGCATCTTGGCGAGGAACGTCTTGCCGACGCCCGTGGGCCCCAAAAAGAGGAACGAGCCGACGGGTCGCTTGGGGTCGCCGCGCAACGCCCGGTTGCGGCGCAGGGCGCGGGCGACGGCGTGGACGGCCTCGTCCTGGCCGATGACCGTCTTGGCGAGCGACTTCTCGATCCCCAGCAAACGCTCGGCCGTCATTTGGTTCATCTTCTCGACGGGAACGCCGCTCATCGTCGCGACCGTCTCGGCCATGTCCTGCTCCGTGACGGAAATCGTCTCCTCCGCGTGCGACGACTTCCACGCTTCCAACGCTGTCTGGAAGGCGGCGCCCGTCTCGCGCAACTGCTCGCGGAAGCGCGAAGCCTCGTCGAAGTCGCCCTTCGCGACCGCCTCGTCCTTCCGCGCCCGGAGCGCGTCGATCTTCTCCTGCATCGACGTGAGGGACTTCGGGCGGACGCTGGAGGCGGCGCGGAGACGCGCCCCCGTCTCGTCAAGGACGTCAATCGCCTTGTCGGGGAGCTGCCGCGCCGGCAGATACCGCGCCGTCAGCTCGACAGCGGCGCGGAGCGACTCGTCGGAGAACGCGGCCGTGTGATACGCGGCGTATTTCGGCGCGATCCCCTGAAGGATGCGGACGGCCTCGTCCACCGTCGGCTCGTCAATCGTCACGGATTGGAAGCGGCGTTCCAGCGCGGCGTCCTTCTCGATGGACTTGTGATACTCTTTGAGCGTCGTCGCGCCGACGCATTGGAGCTCGCCACGGGCGAGCGCGGGCTTCAGGATGTTCGCCGCGTCCATCGCCCCCTCCGCGCCGCCCGCGCCGACCATCGTGTGGATCTCGTCAAGGAAGAGGATGACGTTCGCGGCGCGTTTCGTCTCGTCGATGACTTTTTTAAGCCGCTCCTCGAACTGGCCGCGATACTGCGTCCCCGCGACGAGACGCGCGAGGTCGAGCGCGACGACGCGCTTCTCCTGCAACCGCTCGGGGACCTCGCCACGGTGGATCGCGAGCGCCAGCCCCTCGACGACGGCCGTCTTGCCGACGCCCGCCTCGCCGACGAGGACGGCGTTGTTCTTCGTGCGGCGCGAGAGGATTTGGACGATGCGCGAAAGTTCCCGCTCGCGGCCGATCACGGGGTCGAGTTTCCCCTCCCGCGCCAACTCCGTCAAGTCGCGGCCGAACGTGTTGAGGGTGGGCGTCTTGGGGGCCTTCTTCTCCTCGGCCTCGGCCGACGACTCCTGCGCGGCGGCCTCGCCGGACGCGGACGCGCCCTGGGCGCCGGCGGCGATGAACTTCTCGGCCGTCACGCCCGCGTTGAAGAGCAGCTGCGCGACGGCGTTCTCGCCCTCCTTGAGCATGGCCGTCACGAGGTGCGACGTGTTGACCGGCGTGTTGTTGCCCGCCTCCAGCGCGGCGATCTCCAAAACCTTGCGCGTCCGCGCCGACACGGGCAGAGGCCCCCGCTGGAGCGTGGAAGACCCCTCGCCCTGGATCATCTGCTTCAGGGACTCCGCGAGATCCTCCTTGGCGAGCGAGAGGATCTTCAGCCGCTCGACGGCGCCGCACTCGGGGAGTTCCAAGAGCGCGAGGAAGATGTGCTCGCACCCGACGTGGTCGTGGCCGAGGGCGCGCGCGCACCCGGCGGAACCGTTGATGGCCTCGACGGCGTGTTTAGAGAACGTCATCGAGGAAAATCCTTTCGAAACGCGCGTTCATCTCGTCGGCCAGCTCCGCGTCCACGCGGTCGCGATCCTCCGGCGAGAGGGCGGGGTCGTCGAACGACGAGAGGTCGAGCGACGTCATCATCTTCTCGATCTCGCGGCGCGAGAGACCCTTGAGACGCTTCAGGTGCGCGGCGAGGCGCAGGGGCGAGAGCAAGTCGAAAAGCTCCGGCGGCGAGAGGAGGCGGCAGTTCTTGAGAATCGCGAGCGCCCGGCAGCAGGAGTCGGAGAAGACGCGCGCGCAATCGGTCTTGAGTCGCGCGCGGGCGTTCGCCTCCTCGCGCAGGAGATCCTCAACGACGCGCTTGACGCGCTCGCCCTCCGACGGCGGGTAGAGGACGTCGTAGAGGTGACCCGCGTCGGCGATGCCGTCCGAGCAGATGCCGCGCAGCTCCAGCCCCAGCGCGTGGAAGGCGCGTTTGACGGCGCCGATCTCGCTGATGAGGTGAAGCCCCTCCAAATGGAACGCGCCGCGCAGCAGGAGATCCTCCGGGGCGCCCGCTGTCGGATAGACGAGACGCTTCTCGTCGCCCTCCTCGGTCGGGTGGTGCGCCTTCTCGATCTCGCCCACAAGCCCCTGCACGGCGTCCATGAGTGCGCTAAAGAGGGGCGGCACCTCGCCCGAACCGTCGTCCGAGGACGGCACGACCTCCGTCACGCGCATGGAGACGCCGGGCGGCAACCCCTTGACCTGCCGCGTGCGCGTGCGCGCGGACTGACGCTTGGCGCGTTCCGCCGCCGCGCACGACGCGCAGACGTAGAGTTCGCTGTCCTTGGACGCTCCGTCGAGGACGATCGCCTCGCTCGCGTCCGCCTGATGGCACAATTCACACTTCATTTGAGTGGAATATTATACCATTTCATCGTCCGCTTTTGGGCTTGATTCCACGAAGGTAGGCGCCGTAGGAGGACTTGCCGTAGTCGGCGGCCAGACGGGCGAGCTGCGCGTCGTCGATCCAGCCCCGGTCGCGGGCGATCTCCTCGATGCACGCGATCTGAAGCCCCTGCCGCTCGACGAGGGCGCGGACGAAATTCGTGGCGTCGGCGAGGGACTGGTGCGTGCCCGTGTCGAGCCACGCGAACCCGCGCCCCATCGTCTCCACGCGGAGGCGTCCCTCCTCCAAGTAGGCGCGGTTCAAGTCGGTGATCTCGTATTCGCCGCGCGCGCTGGGCTTGAGGACGGCGGCCTTCTGCACGACGTCGTTGGGGTAGAAGTAAAGCCCCACGACGGCGTAGTTCGACTTGGGGGCGGCGGGCTTCTCCTCCAAGGAGAGGACGTTCCCCGCCGTGTCGAACTCGACGACGCCATAACGCTCCGGGTCGCTCACGCGGTAGCCAAAGACCGTCGCGTGGGGCGAGGGCGCGGCCTTTTCGAGCATGGTCGGGAGGTTCGCGCCGTAGAAGATGTTGTCGCCCAAGATCAGGCACACGTCGTCCGCGCCGATGAAGTCCGCGCCGAGGACAAACGCCTGCGCGAGGCCGTTGGGGACCTCTTGGACGCAATAGGAGAAGCGCATGCCCAGCTGCGAGCCATCGCCCAAGAGGCGTTCGAAATTCGGGAGGTCGACGGGCGTCGAGATGATCAACACGTCGCGGATGCCCGCGAGCATCAGCGTCGAGAGCGGATAGAAGATCATCGGCTTGTCGTAGACGGGAAGAAGCTGCTTCGAGACGACTTTCGTGAGCGGATGGAGGCGCGTGCCCGCGCCTCCGGCCAGAATGATTCCCTTGCGTGCCATAATTCTCCTTAAGTCTCGCTCCACGGCTCGATGTCCGCGAGACGTGGGTGTTTCGTGTCTTTGTCGGACAGCGTGATCGCGACGTCGAGCGTCGGCCACTCGATTCCCAAGGCGGGGTCGTCGAACTTCAATCCCCGCTCCGACTCCTGGCAGTAGAGGTTGTCGCACTTGTAGGAGAAGAGCGTGTCGTCCTCCAAAACGACGAAGCCGTGCGCGAAGCCGCGTGGGATGAAGATTTGTTTCTTGTTCTCGCCCGAGAGGACGACGCTCACGTGGCGGCCGAACGTGGGCGAGTCGCGGCGGATGTCGACGGCGACGTCCCAGACGCGGCCTCGGATGACGCGCACGAGTTTCGCCTGCGCGTGGGCGCCCGCCTGCCAATGGAGACCGCGCACGACGCCCTTCGACGAGAGCGACTCGTTGTCCTGCACGAACGTCGCCGCGATGCCGGCCTGCGCATAGCGCGCGGCGTTGAACTGCTCGCAGAACCAGCCACGCGAATCGCCGAAGACGCGGGGCTCGATGATCTTGACACCTGGAATATCCGTTTCAATCACATTCATGGACTTGATTATATCAGACGGAAGCCGTCTCTGTCAAAGCCGCGTCCGTTCCAAAACAAGAAGCCCCGCGAATGACGGGGCTTCCAAGTTGGTGCTCGGGGCGGGACTCGAACCCGCAAGGATCTCTCCA